>NZ_JBNPOJ010000074.1:0-217 GCF_050315115.1 Peptoniphilus sp. SGI.035 | reverse complement strand
GTTGCAATAAGGAAGTACTAAAAAGAAATTTTCGCCAGTAATTGGCTCTACTGCACCATATGCATATCTATATTCTCTTATGTGGTGGCATGGGACTTGTGGTCTTATCTTTTTATTGCACCAGCAATATTTTGGCTTGTTTATGCGTCCAAATCCTGCTTCGTCTTGAAACATGATTCTTACTCTTTTATTCGGGTTAACGTTTCTAATTTCTCCT
>NZ_JBNPOJ010000073.1:0-244 GCF_050315115.1 Peptoniphilus sp. SGI.035 | reverse complement strand
TATATTGGCGACCTGGATCGGGCTCGAACCGACGACCTCCAGCGTGACAGGCTGGCATTCTAACCAACTGAACTACCAGGCCATTTTGGTGGACACAATAGGGCTCGAACCTATGACCCCCTGCTTGTAAGGCAGATGCTCTCCCAACTGAGCTATGCGTCCATCTGGTGACCCTGCCGAGAATCGAACTCGGGATACCACCGTGAAAGGGTGGTGTCTTAACCGCTTGACCACAGGGCCTTAT
>NZ_JBNPOJ010000072.1:0-256 GCF_050315115.1 Peptoniphilus sp. SGI.035 | reverse complement strand
CTGTTCCAACAGTAAATCCAGTAGGAAAAGATGATGAAAATATTACAGGAGAAGGAACAAAGGGATCTACAATAACAGTAGTAGATGACAAGGGACAACCAATAGAAGGAAAAGACGGACAACCAATCGCTACAACAGTAGATGATGGCGGAAAATGGGAAATCCCAGTTGACAAATTACCTGATGATAAGAAACCAACTGATGTATATGTAAATCAAACAGAAGATGGAAAAGATCCATCAGATCCAGTAAAAGT
>NZ_JBNPOJ010000071.1:0-263 GCF_050315115.1 Peptoniphilus sp. SGI.035 | reverse complement strand
CTTTATAAAATTAAAAGAGTTGTAAATTTTAACTTGTAATTTTCTACATTCTTTGTTATACTAATGTTGTTATGGCGACATAGCCAAGTGGTAAGGCACGGGTCTGCAACACCCTTATCACCGGTTCAAATCCGGTTGTCGCCTCCAAAGCAATCTACTGATCTTAAGGTCAGTAGATTTTTTTGTTCAAAAATAAAAAAGCTTAGCTTTTTAACCTTTTAAGAAGATTTCTTAAAAATGCTTAAAGCGAAGCTTTTTCTTTT
>NZ_JBNPOJ010000070.1:0-280 GCF_050315115.1 Peptoniphilus sp. SGI.035 | reverse complement strand
CGGCCTTCGGGTTATGAGCCCGACGAGCTACCAGACTGCTCCATCCCGCGTCATTCTTTACCCGGCTACTATTCCTTTTTGGTGCCGAGAATCGGAATCGAACCGATACGGTGTTTTACCACCGCAGGATTTTAAGTCCTGTGCGTCTGCCAGTTCCGCCACCCCGGCTTATCTTTTTTTCTGGCTCTCAGGGTGGGACTCGAACCCACAGCCTACCGGTTAACAGCCGGTTGCTCCACCATTGAGCTACCTAAGACTATTGGGGACTTTTTGTCCCTTT
>NZ_JBNPOJ010000069.1:0-282 GCF_050315115.1 Peptoniphilus sp. SGI.035 | reverse complement strand
GATAACGAAAAAGTAACAAAAGAAATCCCAGCAAGTGCAAAAAATAATGATGCAACACAAGCTTTCGTAAAATGGGATAGCACAGTTCCAGCAAATGGCAAAGTAGAAGCAAAGACATTTACAGCAACATACGAAGCAAAAGACATAGTAAAAGTTGGAACAGACCCTAAGACTCAAGTACCAGAAGGATATACAAGAGTAACATTTGACGCAACAGCAAATGGAACAATAGAGGGAACAAATAGATACAAAGTATTAGATATCCTAACAGGAACAACATGG
>NZ_JBNPOJ010000068.1:0-312 GCF_050315115.1 Peptoniphilus sp. SGI.035 | reverse complement strand
TATCTTCACACTATTTAATTATCATGTTTCTCGCTACCTTTTGAAGTAGCTTATTTATTGTACTCTTGTAATGATTTTTTGTCAAGTATTTTTTTACATTTTTTTCAAATGCTTTTTACTTAACTTTTACAAAAGCTTTTGTTATCTCAAGCGACAACTTTTATAGCTTATCATTTTTAAATTATGTTGTCAACTGTTTTTTTTAATTTTTTATATTGATTTTTTAAAAAAAAACAGTTATTTTTCGATAACTGTTATATAATACTATTTTATTTTTTGCTTGTCAACTTTTTTTGTGAATTTTTAATGTTT
>NZ_JBNPOJ010000067.1:0-335 GCF_050315115.1 Peptoniphilus sp. SGI.035 | reverse complement strand
TTGACTTTTCATTTTTAGTAAATGTTGCAGTAAATGTTTCATTACTAATTACAACTTTTAATGCTGGATCCCAACTTGCAGGTGCTGTCCATCCAGGGTTCGCAGAGTAAGAAATAGTAGTATAATCCGCAAGATTTGTACCCGGTTTTACTCTTGCTAGTACTGTTTCTCCTGATTTATCCTTAACATTAACCTTTCCAGCCCCTTCAGGAAGTGCCTTAAATGTTACAGTTATATAATCAGATGGTATTGGCTTATCATCTGAACCCTTTGTCGGAATAGGATCAGTTGGTAAATATGGGATTATAACATCCTCTGTTTCTTCTATTGTTTGT
>NZ_JBNPOJ010000066.1:0-414 GCF_050315115.1 Peptoniphilus sp. SGI.035 | reverse complement strand
ATGGAGTTGCTAGTAATCGCAGATCAGAATGCTGCGGTGAATGCGTTCCCGGGTCTTGTACACACCGCCCGTCACACCATGGGAGCTTGTAATACCCGAAGCCTGTGAGCGAACCGCAAGGTAGCAGCAGTCGAAGGTAGGATAAGTGACTGGGGTGAAGTCGTAACAAGGTAGCCGTATCGGAAGGTGCGGCTGGATCACCTCCTTTCTAAGGAAAAAAGCTTCACACTATTTTAATTATATATGGACCTGTAGCTCAGCTGGTTAGAGCGCACGCCTGATAAGCGTGAGGTCGGTGGTTCGAGTCCACCCAGGTCCACCATAACTTAGTTTTACTAAGTTTTGAACCATAACAACTTAAAACTAATCAAAAATTTCTAAAACAAACAATAAACTGGAAAAACAGAAATGTTA
>NZ_JBNPOJ010000065.1:0-423 GCF_050315115.1 Peptoniphilus sp. SGI.035 | reverse complement strand
GTATATAGAATATTATGTAAAAAGAGAGATGCTGGTGTAGCTCAATTGGTAGAGCAACTGACTTGTAATCAGTAGGTTAGGGGTTCAAGTCCTCCCACCAGCTCCAAAAAGATAATAGGGGATTTCATGGAGGAGTTCCCGAGTTGGCCAAAGGGGACGGACTGTAAATCCGTTAGCTTAGCTTTCAGTGGTTCAAATCCACTCTCCTCCACCAATAAATTTAATAAAAATTTTTATGCGGATGTGGCTCAGTGGTAGAGCATCGCCTTGCCAAGGCGAGGGTCGCGAGTTCGAATCTCGTCATCCGCTCCATTTTTTATTAGTATCCTTAGCTCAGCTGGATAGAGCGTCTGGCTATGAGTTAATAATTTCATAATTATTTTTGAATATTATATTGTTTTAAATAAATATATTTTTAAAAAA
>NZ_JBNPOJ010000064.1:0-425 GCF_050315115.1 Peptoniphilus sp. SGI.035 | reverse complement strand
AATTTAGTCATTATATTTTTTGTTTGGAAAGTTTTTTTCAGACAGATTTATCCAATATTTCATAAAAATGGGTAACTTTAATAAAGCTATACTTTTGAAAAATTTTTTTCTTAAGCTGCTTTGTATTTTATGATTTCTAAGTCTTTTTTTATTATTTTTGATGCTAATTTATTTAGGTTTATGGCTACTGATATGAGATTTATTTCACTTATTATATTTGCCTTCCCTCTATGATGGAATCTAGTATAGGATAATCCTTCTTTTATTTTTGAGAATGCTCCTTCTGCTTGGATTGAGCGGTTTATTCTTTCTTCTATTCCTTCTTTTGATGTTATATTTTTTAAGGATTTTTCTCTATATTTTTGGAATGTTTCTGAGATATAGATTCCTTTTGTTTTTTGTCCTTTTGTATTCCAATCAAAGCA
>NZ_JBNPOJ010000063.1:0-432 GCF_050315115.1 Peptoniphilus sp. SGI.035 | reverse complement strand
CCGGAGTTGCTAGTAATCGCAGATCAGAATGCTGCGGTGAATGCGTTCCCGGGTCTTGTACACACCGCCCGTCACACCATGGGAGCTTGTAATACCCGAAGCCTGTGAGCGAACCGCAAGGGAGCAGCAGTCGAAGGTAGGATAAGTGACTGGGGTGAAGTCGTAACAAGGTAGCCGTATCGGAAGGTGCGGCTGGATCACCTCCTTTCTAAGGAAAAAAACTTCACACTATTTTAATTATATATGGGGGTATAGCTCAGTTGGGAGAGCGCCTGCCTTGCAAGCAGGAGGTCAGGAGTTCGAATCTCCTTATCTCCACCAGACTAACAACAAGTTAGTTGAAACTTCTCAAAAAGAGAAAAGAACCATAACAACTTAAAACTAATCAAAAATTTCTAAAACAAACAATAAACTGGAAAAACAGAAATGTTT
>NZ_JBNPOJ010000062.1:0-511 GCF_050315115.1 Peptoniphilus sp. SGI.035 | reverse complement strand
ATTTTGGATTTAATTTTTTTGAGGCTTCTATAGCCTCTTCGTTTGCTTTTTTGGGATGTCTACTCCTTGGCATTATTTTTCTGAATCCGTGTCTTTTTAGAACATAATATATTTGTCCATTACCTATAGAGTGACCAACTAGTTCTCGGTAAGCTTTTTCTATTTCTTTAGCTGTTATTATTTGACCTTTTTCTGCCCTTTCTTCGAATTGTCTTAAAAACTCTTTTTCCTCTTCGAATGTCAAATTTCTATTATTACCAATTCTTTTTTTATTTTTGAGTCCATCAATAGAACTTTTTTTATATTTTCTTAACCATTCAAAGATTGTAGACATTGCAACATCAAGCTTTTCAGAAATTTCTCGTGTTGTTACCCCTTGAAGTTTTAAAATCATTGCTTTTAGTCTAACTTCTTCTTTTTTATTGTTTGTATTTTTTCTGGCTTTTTCAAGCTCATAAATTTCTTTTTTTGTTTTTTCATCTATTGTCTTTTTCATATTCTTATTATACAC
>NZ_JBNPOJ010000061.1:0-519 GCF_050315115.1 Peptoniphilus sp. SGI.035 | reverse complement strand
AGCAGAAGAAGTAACAGCACTAGGAGGATTGAAGCCAGTAGACATAGCAGTATGGAAAGGCGATGCAATCACATGGGCAAATGGAGTAGCAGCAAAAGAAGAAGCTAAGAAAGATCAAATAGCAGCACTACTAGCAGCAGCAACAGTAACAGACAAAACAGACCCAGCAAGAACTTCAGATGCAAAAGGCGAATTCGAAGGAACATTACTAGTAACATTTGAAGACCAATCAACACTAGAAGTAGAAAATCAAATGTTATATGTATATGAAAGCGGAGATACAAAACCAACAGACAAACCAGTACCAAGTGATGCAGCAACAGTAACATTTACAAGAGATGAAGCATCAATAAAAGACTGGGGACAAGTATCACCAATAATTGTAAAGAAAGGTACAGCAGTACCAGCAGAGAAGTTCCCTAATGCAGAAGCCCAAGACGGATACAAAACAGTAACATGGACACCTGCAAAAGAAACAGTAGTAAATGAAGACCAAGAATTCAAAGCAAGTGCAACAAA
>NZ_JBNPOJ010000060.1:0-534 GCF_050315115.1 Peptoniphilus sp. SGI.035 | reverse complement strand
GTTTTGGATTTAATTTTTTTGAGGCTTCTATAGCCTCTTCGTTAGCTTTTTTCGGATGTCTGCTTCTTGGCATAATTTTTCTAAATCCATGTCTTTTGAGGACATAATATATCTGCGTTCCTCCAATTGAATGACCTACAAGTTCAATATATGCTTTTTCGATTTCCTTAGCTGTTATTATTTGACCCTTTTGTGCCATTTCTTCAAATTGTTTTAAAAATTCTTTCTCCTCTTCAAAACTCATATTTCTTCTATTTCCAGTTCTCTTCTTATTCATAAGTCCTGAAATTGAATAATCCTTATATTCTTTTATCCAATTTGATATAGATTTAGTTGAAACATCTAATTTTTCAGATATTTCATGAATTTTAAATCCCTTAAGTCTTAATATTATTGCTTTTATTCTTGCATCTTCTTTTTTATTACTTGTGTTTTTTCTTGCTTCTTCTAATTTTTCTATTTCTTTTTCATTGTTTAGTTTTTTCATATTTTTATTTTACAACATTTTGAATATTTAGTCAGTGGTTAGTATAA
>NZ_JBNPOJ010000059.1:0-654 GCF_050315115.1 Peptoniphilus sp. SGI.035 | reverse complement strand
GTTGGACCGGGGGTTCAATTTAGCTTTAGCGATGAAAAACAAATAAAAAAATACCTCCGTGTTAAAATAAATTTGTGGTTTACCAAAACACAAAATAACAGGAGGTTTTTTATGAATTTAAATCATACACATAGTTTATCACACACAAAATGGAATTGTAAATATCATATAGTATTTGCACCAAAATACAGAAGAAAAGTATTTTACGGAAGTAAAAGATTAGAGATAGGAGCAATTTTAAGGGAACTATGCAGTTGGAAAGAAGTAAACATAATAGAAGCAGAGGTATGTCCAGATCATGTGCACATGTTACTAGAAATCCCCCCAAAATTGAGCATATCAAGTTTTATGGGATTTCTAAAAGGAAAAAGCAGCATAATGATATATGAAAAATGGGGAAGTCTAAAATACAAATATAGAGGAAGACAATTCTGGTGTAGAGGATATTATGTAGACACAGCAGGCAAGAATACAAAAGCAATAAAAGAATATATACAAAATCAACTTAAAGAAGATGAATTAAGCGGTCAGATAACAATGGATAACACAGACCCCTTCAGGGGTTAGCAAGTAAAAGTTGCGAGTGGTAAACCACAGGCGCCCTTGAGGCGCAGCTAGTAATAAAGGTCCTTTGGACCGCATAAGCAAAACCAC
>NZ_JBNPOJ010000058.1:0-792 GCF_050315115.1 Peptoniphilus sp. SGI.035 | reverse complement strand
GGCAACTCTGTCAGGAGGTGAGAAACAAAGAATATCTATTGCAAGAGCAATTTTAAAGGATTCCCCGATAATACTCCTCGATGAAGCGACATCTTCTCTTGATCCCGAAAATGAACTTATTATACAAGAAGCAATTTCCAATTTAATTAAAAATAAAACAGTTGTTGTAGTAGCTCATAAGCTAAGGAGCGTTATGGGAGCAGATAAAATTGTTGTCTTAAATAAGGGAAAAGTAGAAGAAGTAGGAAAACATGAAGAACTGATGAAAAATAACGGACTATATAAAGACTTATGGAATTATCAAGAAAAGTCTAAAGAATGGAAGATTGTGCAGTAACAATCAATTTTAAAGGAGAAAACTTATGAAAACACAAAAGAAATCATCAAAAAACGCAGTTACAGCCGGTGTTTTAATTGCACTTTACTTTGTAACATATTTAGTAATTGGGGCAATATCAATGCCTGTCCCTGTTTTATTTTTACTAATGCCTATGCTTGTGGCACTACTTGCTGCACCAACCTATCATATGCTTCTTGCAAAGACAAAATCAGCTACTGCTATTGTAATCGCAGCTATATTACCAAGTATTTTATTAGTTGCAACTGGACATATTCCAATTGCTCCATTAGTGGCAGTGCCTGCTGGAATAATTGCTATGTTCATAGCAAAAGGTGGAAATTATACAGACTTTAAGAAAAATACAATTAGTCATATGTTTTTTTCTCTAAACTTATTTGGAGGATTCTTACCAATTTGGGTTATGAGAGAAGCATTTTTTGAAAGTGTAATAA
>NZ_JBNPOJ010000057.1:0-934 GCF_050315115.1 Peptoniphilus sp. SGI.035 | reverse complement strand
ATATAGGGAATATTATGTAAAAAGAGAGATGCTGGTGTAGCTCAATTGGTAGAGCAACTGACTTGTAATCAGTAGGTTAGGGGTTCAAGTCCTCCCACCAGCTCCAAAAAGACAATTGGGGATTTCATGGAGGAGTTCCCGAGTTGGCCAAAGGGGACGGACTGTAAATCCGTTAGCTTAGCTTTCAGTGGTTCAAATCCACTCTCCTCCACCAATAAACTTAATAAAAATTTTTATGCGGGTGTAGCTCAGTGGTAGAGCCCCAGCCTTCCAAGCTGGTTGCGAGGGTTCGATTCCCTTCACCCGCTCCATATAAGCACCTATAGCTCAGTAGGATAGAGCAATGGACTTCTAATCCATGTGCCGGGGGTTCGAATCCTCCTAGGTGCGCCAAACCCAATAATATTGGGGTGTAGCCAAGTCGGTAAGGCACCAGACTTTGACTCTGGCATGCGTAGGTTCGAGTCCTGCCACCCCAGCCAAATTAGTTAAGACCCATTAGCTCAGTCGGCAGAGCACTTGACTTTTAATCAAGGTGTCGCGCGTTCGAATCGCGCATGGGTCACCATTTTAAAATTTTATATGTATGGAGAGGTACCGAAGTGGTCATAACGGGGCGGTCTTGAAAACCGTTAGGGTGCAAGCCCACAAGGGTTCGAATCCCTTCCTCTCCGCCATTTTTTATCTGTGATAATCACAGATTTTTTATTGAAATTTTAATATTTTTTAGACCCATTAGCTCAGTCGGCAGAGCACTTGACTTTTAATCAAGGTGTCGCGCGTTCGAATCGCGCATGGGTCACCATTTTAAAATCTGTAGAGTTTTTCTGCAGTTTTTTTTGTGTATTTTTTATGGCTCTATGTCAAATATTGGAGAGACTCGTTAACTTGAGTCTCTCTTTAGTACCATAAATAGTGTAAGAAAGACCAGCTA
>NZ_JBNPOJ010000056.1:0-1000 GCF_050315115.1 Peptoniphilus sp. SGI.035 | reverse complement strand
GGTCATGTTAATGAATCTTTTAATATTATAAAATATGGTACTAAAATTTGTAAGATTAAACTTCCTAATGTTTCTAATATACCGACTATTCTTTTTCTAAAAAAGCAAAGATTTTTATGTAAAGAGTGCGGTTCTACCTTTAGTGCTAAAACCAATATAGTTAATGAGTATTCTAATATATCTAATGATGTAAAAAGAAAGATTGCTGTAGATCTTACTAAAATTTCATCCTTTAAGTCTATTGCTGAATCTAATGGTGTAAGCCCTAATACTGTTGTTAGAGTTTTTAAAGAATGGAGTAAATCCTTTAAACAGGACTTTTCTTATCTTCCACCGATACTATCTATAGATGAATTTAAGTCTACTAAAAATGTATCAGGCGCTATGAGCTTTATTTGTACCAATTCTATTACTGGTGAGATCATTGATATACTTCCTGATAGGAGACTATTTAAATTAGACACTTATTTTCTAAGATTCCCAAGAAGAGTTAGAGATCAAGTTAAGATTGTTGTTTGTGATATTTACTCTCCCTATATGGAACTTGTTAAAAAGGTTTTTAAAAACGCTTGTATTGTTCTTGATAAGTTCCATATTGTTCAAAATTTTACTCGTGCTTTTAATATGGCAAGAGTTCAACTAATGAAGAAGTTTAAAACAGACTCTCATGAGTATAGGTGTTTAAAAAGGTACTGGAAGTTATTATTGCTTCCTAAGGCTAAGTTAATATCAACACATTTTAAGAGTTTTCCTTGTTTTAAAGGATTTATCTCTCAAAAAGAAATAGTTGAACATATTTTAGATTTTGACTATTCTTTCAGGAAGATTTATGACATAATCCAAAATATTTTATTTGCTATTAGAGAGAAAAATTTTGACACTTTAAAAACTATTTTGCAGGAATTTAAACCTGATGAGTTTGGGGAAATATATAGCAAAATTAAGACAGCTATAAGTACAGCTATCAAATATTTAGAAAAGATTAAGAATACTTTAAATA
>NZ_JBNPOJ010000055.1:0-1021 GCF_050315115.1 Peptoniphilus sp. SGI.035 | reverse complement strand
AGTCTCCACATGGCTCGAGTTGATGGCATTGATGTCATATTACTTTGCCCGTCTGTGGAAACATATCAGCAGCATTTTTGGAACTATCGGTAGACGGGAACATATCCAGCGGTTTTTGACCATTTTAAGAAATTTCGGTATGAGAGAACCTATCAATGGAATTCTCAACACCAGCCTTTTAGAGATTAAGGGAAGACTCTATAGACTTCTTCATATTATTAACGAGTTCAGTCACCTCAGAATCCATTCCTTTCCACTTATCAATATACCCTCCTAGATAAGCCTTTCTTGCTTTGTCAAGTAAAATGGCATGCTCATAAGGTAATTGAGGTATTGCCCATTCAGCTGCCAGATCTTTTGATCTGATTTCACCAGTAGATGCTGTCACCCACATTCTGGCTAAAGTTAAAATCACATTGCGTTCGTCACCTTTAATGCTAGTTATCAACCCGGGCAACGATTCTTTAATTGCTTTTCGAATATCTGTCATTGGCACAGGCTCAATTACTTCTGTTGCCTTTGGTCCCAAAAGGTTAATACTATTTTTTCTTAGTTGTGCTAAAAGTATTGCTAAATCCGGATCATAAGTCGACTCAGGAATTTCTCCCTTTTCAAACTGCTCTCTTAGCCACTCGCCATACATAAATTCATATTTGGGGGGGAAATGCCAAGGGACAATATCCTTTTGATTTATGACCGTAACTTCAAGAGGCCTCATATCTTTTATGTTTCCTATTTTCCCAGATATAAGCATTAACCTATTTGTAAGATTCCTTCGAGTTTTTTCAGATAAACTTTGATTTGTTATTACCAAAATATCTACATCGCTATTCATACGTAAACCACCCATTACTGCCGAACCATACAAATACACCCCAATTAACATATTATCAAGTAGTTCCGCTATAGTTTTTAATGCTTGAATTGCTTCTTTCGGAATTTTTTTGTTACTTAAATCTATACTCAACTTCGATCTCCTTTCGTCTGAAAACTGTTTTTTAACGCCTCTTAAAATTTATAA
>NZ_JBNPOJ010000054.1:0-1145 GCF_050315115.1 Peptoniphilus sp. SGI.035 | reverse complement strand
GTAAACATTGGAACAATTGGTCACGTTGACCACGGTAAAACAACACTTACAGCAGCAATCACACTTGTAATGAACAAGAGATATGGCAGCGGAGAATTCGTAGATTACGCACACATTGACAAAGCACCAGAAGAAAGAGAAAGAGGAATAACAATTTCAACATCTCACGTAGAATACGAAACACCAAACAGACACTACGCACACGTAGACTGCCCAGGACACGCTGACTATGTAAAGAACATGATCACAGGAGCAGCACAAATGGACGGAGCAATCCTAGTAGTATCAGCAGCAGACGGTCCAATGCCACAAACAAGAGAACACATTCTACTAGCACGTCAAGTAGGAGTACCAAAGATAGTAGTATTCCTAAACAAAGAAGACCAAGTAGACGATCCAGAACTAATTGAATTAGTAGAAATGGAAGTAAGAGACCTATTATCAGAATACGACTTTGACGGAGACAACACACCAATCATAGTAGGATCAGCACTAAAAGCATTAGACGATCCAGAAGGAGAATGGGGAGACAAAATCGTAAAACTAATGGAAGCAGTAGACGAATACATTCCAACACCAGCAAGAGACACAGAACACCCATTCCTAATGCCAATAGAAGACATCTTCTCAATCACAGGAAGAGGAACAGTAGCAACAGGAAGAGTAGAACAAGGCGTAGTAAAAGTAGGCGACACAGTAGAAGTAGTAGGGTTAACAGACGAAAAGAGACAAGTAGTAGTAACAGGTGTAGAAATGTTTAGAAAACAACTAGACCAAGCCCAAGCAGGAGACAACATAGGAGCACTACTAAGAGGAGTACAAAGAGAAGAAATACAAAGAGGACAAGTACTAGCAGCACCAGGAACAATACACCCACACACAAAATTTGAAGCCGAAGTATACGTACTAACAAAAGAAGAAGGTGGAAGACACACACCATTCTTTAACGGATACAGACCACAATTCTACTTCAGAACAACAGACGTAACAGGAGATATCCAACTAAAAGAAGGAACAGAAATGGTAATGCCAGGAGACAACTCCACATTTACAGTAACACTAATCACACCAATAGCAATGGACGAAGGATTAAGATTTGCCATTCGTGAAGGTGGAAGAACAGTAGCATCAGGAGTAGTATCAAA
>NZ_JBNPOJ010000053.1:0-1211 GCF_050315115.1 Peptoniphilus sp. SGI.035 | reverse complement strand
TGGCTACGCCGGTGGTTTTTTATTTATTTTGGGACTTTTGCAACAGCCCCTTTAAAAAGATAATTTCGTTAAATTCAGATTCTGAACCCTTTCCCATAGTAAGAAAGAGAATCCCTAAAAGTATCATTTCTTTGAATCACATAAGTGTGTTCTACTCTCCGCATTCGTTATGATGTTGGTGTTCATGGCAAATCGAACCCGTTGATTTTAAAGAACCTTTCAGATACGCTTCTACTGCGTCTTTGGCCTTTCCAGTTGCACCAACAATAACCTCAATATTTTTCTGATTGAAAATATCAACTGCGCCACTGCCCATACCTCCGCTAATAATCACATTCACACTGTGGTCGGCAAGAAAGTTTGGCAAAAATCCAGGTTTATGTCCAGGGTTTTCAATGGTTTTACTTTTTACTATTTTGTTGTTTTCAGCGTCAAATAGTATAAACCTTTCGCAGTGACCAAAATGCTCGGTTACTAGCTCGTTGTCACTAGCTACAGCAATTCTCATCATTTTATTGTTCCTCCATTTTTTCTATTGTTCTCGCCGTCAAATCTAACCAATTGCCCTCGAGCATTTCTATCATGCCACTATCACATGCCCTTGAGATTTGAGGGTCAATAGGTATTCTTGCAAGTACTGGAAGATGGTATTGACTGGCGATTTCTTCGATATGGCTTTCACCAAAGATCTGGTAATCTTTCCCATTATCTGGACATCTAAAATAAGACATATTCTCGACCAACCCAATAATAGGAATGTTCATCATCTCTGCCATCTTCACTGCCTTTGTAACAATCATCGATACCAGTTCCTGAGGTGATGTCACAATGATCAATCCATCAACCGCTATGGATTGGAACACTGTAAGGGGAACATCTCCTGTTCCCGGAGGCATGTCGATGAACATAAAATCTACGTGATCCCAAATCACGTCTTTCCAAAACTGTTTTACTGTATTTGCAAGAATCGGACCTCTCCAGATAACAGGATCCGTATCATGTTCTAAAAGTAAATTCACCGACATCATTTGGATACCGGTTTTCGATTTTACGGGAATAACTCCTTCTTCACTAGCAAGTGCCTTTTCCTTTATTCCAAAAGCTTTTGGAATAGAAGGTCCTGTAACATCGGCATCTAAAATAGCCGTGCGATATCCTAATCGATTCATGGTAACCGCAAGCATAGATGTGACAAGGGATTTGCCAACACC
>NZ_JBNPOJ010000052.1:0-1216 GCF_050315115.1 Peptoniphilus sp. SGI.035 | reverse complement strand
AATTCCTATCTTGCACTATTTTTGTATAATGAAGAAGTAGTATGACGAGTCTCTTTTAGGGTTAAAACATCCGACATAAAAACTGTCAACCACCTCTTCATTATTCATATTCGGTTAAGCAGGTTGGGCAAAACGTCCGTGTCACAAGCTAAAATGAGTGTAATGGTGCAGGTAGAAACTACAAAAGAAAAAAGAAAGAAGGAAAACCATGATATCTGTAGGAATAGACATATCAAAGGATAAAATTACAGTTTGTGCATTAGAACAAGGAAGCAAAATAATCTGGAAACCATTTGATGTTTACCTAAACAAAAGTAAAGTCGAAGAATTATTAAAGAAACTAGAAAAATTAAAAGAAGTAAAAATAACGATGGAAGCAACAGGAAAATATCATCTACCAATACTTTATGAATTAAAAGAAAGAGGCTACTTTGTAGCAGTAATAAACCCATTAAAGATGAAACAATTTTGCCGAGCCTTAAACTTTAGAAAAGCAAAAAATGATAACATAGACGCAAAACAAATAGCAGAATATGGACTAATGTATTGGAAAGAATTAGAAGAATACAAGGTAGATGAAGAAAACTACAGAGTTTTAAAAGAATTAAACAGAAGCTACCAACATTACATGGAGCTAAGAATCAACCAAATGAACTACGTAGATCAAATAACACATCAAACATTTCCAGGCATAAAAACACTAATTCCACATAATTCAGGAGACTTTTCAAAAGACAAACTATTAGACTTTTAAAAAAAATGGTGGCATAAAGACCTAGTATTAGAAAAAACAGAAGAAGAATTTGTAGAAGAATATAAAAGATGGGCAAAAGAAAAGAGATACCATCCAAATGCAAACAAAGCAAAATCCATTTACAAATTAGCAGAGGATAGTATCTCAACACAACCTTCCCATAACTCAAAAATAGAAACAAATATAAGAGAAGGAATAAACCTGATAAAACAAATAAATCAGATTCTAAATAGCATTTTATCACAAATGATAGAAATATCCGAGCCCTTAGAAGAATATCAAGAAGTAAAAAAATTCTCAGGCATATCAGAAAAATTAGCAGTACAAATAGTAGCAGAATTTGGAAACCTATCAAAATTTAAAAACAAAAAAAGCCTAATATCTTTTATTGGAATAGACGCACCGCCATATGAATCAGGAAACTTTAAAGCAGAACAAAGGAAAATAAGTAAAAGAGGAAAC
>NZ_JBNPOJ010000051.1:0-1243 GCF_050315115.1 Peptoniphilus sp. SGI.035 | reverse complement strand
ATAGCCCTATCCTCCTACTTGCAAGTAAATAATAAACCAAAAACTTAAATATGTAAATAATAGCATGGCAAACAGACCTATCAAAATAGGTCAAAAAAACAATTAAATAAAGTGAAAATTAAATATTTGGAATATAAGCTTTGTTATCTCTTAAAACAGCAAAAATTATGTTAGTTAATTTTCTAGCAACAGCACCAATAGCCGTACCATGGGCCTTACCCCGATCTCTAAGACCTTGATAATATTTAGAGAGGGCAGGATCTTTAAAAGCAGCAACAGTTGCAGCAAGCCAAATAGCACGTCTAAGATAAGGTGAACCTCTTTTAGAAATTTTTGTCTGAGCACCAACAAACTCACCAGACTGCTTAACAGCAACATCAAGACCAGCATAAGCAACAAGTTGACTAGCTTTTTCAAAACGAGAAATATCACCAATTTCAGAATAAATGGCAGCACCTAAAACATCACCAATACCTGTGATAGTAGTAATAACTGGACACATATCTGAGATTAAAGAAGAAATTTCAACTTCAATTTCTTTAACCTGATCTTCCAAAAAAGAAATCTGATTAATAATTTGTTTAATCTGGAAAGAAAAAGACTTAAGAGCAAACTTGATACCAAAAGAATTAGAAGCAGCCTCTTTAATTTCTTTAGCCTTATCCAAACCAAAGCGACCTTTAGAACATTTAGAAAGAAGTTCAGCAAGAGAAGAAGTGCTAATAGAAAGCATATCTTCCGGAAGCGGATACTTAGATAAAAGTTCTTTAGAAGTAACACCATAAATATCAGAAAAAAGTGTAGAGTATTCAGGAAAAACTTGATCTAAAATAGCAACAAGCTTTCTTTTCCAATCAGAACACTCATCAACCAAAGAAAATCTGTAGCGAGATAAATTCCTTAAGGCAAAAGTATCCTCATCAGAAAAAGAAGACTCAGAAAACTCACCAAAACGCATAATTTGAGCAATGATAAAAGAATCAACAGAATCATTTTTAGTCTGTCTAATATACATTTTTCTAAAAGCATCAGATTGAATAGGATTAATAACAACAACATTAAAACCAAAATCAATCAAAGCAGAATACAGACTAAGCCAATAATGACCAGTAGCTTCCATTCCAATAATAGAATTAACACAATCAATATCAAAAGAGGAAATATAATTTTTGAGTTTCTCAAAACCCTTAAAAGAATTAGAAAAAGAAATAGACTCAGAAACTAATTTCCCGTAAAGATCAAT
>NZ_JBNPOJ010000050.1:0-1323 GCF_050315115.1 Peptoniphilus sp. SGI.035 | reverse complement strand
CCTATATACTTTAGTTGTCGATATGTATCCACTTTTCTTTTTTGTATGTTTGTCTTTGCATCTTATGAATTCTTTTCCTTCCAGTGTTATGTATTTGTCTTGTTTTTCATCATATTTTAGGTTCTTTCTAAACTCCATGTCTTTTTGGTATTTTCTTGTTTTTGATTTTTCATAGTTTGATGGCTTTATATATGAGTTTAAGCTTTTTTCTGCTAAATACACGTAATTTTCTTCGCTTTCATATCCTGCATCTGCTACTATTTTATTTAGTTTGTTTGGATATTTGTCTAATAGATTTGATAGGAATGGTTTTAAGGTATACATGTCGCTTGGATGGTGTGATATGTTTTCTCCTATGATGAATCCTGATGCGCTTGCTAGTTGTACGTTGTAGGCTGGTTTTAATTGACCGTTTAACATATGGTCTTCTTTCATTCTCATAAAGGTTGCATCATGGTCTGTTTTTGAGTAAGAATTTCTATATTCTCCCATTATTTCTAGGTGCTTTTGATATTTTTCTAGTTTTTCTTTCCAGTCTTTTAGCTTTTCATAGTCTCGTTGGAGCTGATTTTTTCTTTTTCCTTGTCCATATACAAATTCTATACTTTTATTTTTACATTCTTTTTCAACTTGCTTAAATACTATTTTTACAACTTCTAATACTTGTGATGGTGTCAGGTCTTTGTTTAATTTTAGCTGTTCTATTATCTTTTTTCTTAATTTTTCTTGATATTTTTCAATGCTTCCTCTCCATACAAAGCTATATCTATTGGCATAGGCTTCCATTTTTGTTCCGTCTATGTATATGCTTGATAGGTCTATTTGCTTTTCTTCTATTAATATTTGAACCATCTGATTAAGTAAACCTGGCGTTAATTCTGTTATTTTTTGTCTAAATCTATTTATTGTGCTATGGTCAGGTGCTTGTTCTGTATCTAGTAGATATTTAATTCTTAAGTCATATTTACAGGCTTTTTCTATTTCTCTTGATGAAAATATTCCTTCTGAATAGCAAAATATTAATATTTCAAGCATTGTTACAGGATTTACAACTGTTTTTCTTCCATATGATGAATAGACTTTTTTTAATTCTGATAGATTCATCCTTTCAATTATATTTTTTACAAGCCTTAGTTTTACATCATCTTGGATATATATTTCTGTATTAAAGTTTATTTTTAATTGAATTGTGTCATTAACTAGCGTATAATTAGTTAATGACAATGTGTGTTTTTTTATGTTCATAAATACATTGTATCAAAAAAGACGAGGTTTTTTTAATTATCCTCGTCTTTTTTATTTTGGGACTTTTGCAACAGCCCC
>NZ_JBNPOJ010000049.1:0-1388 GCF_050315115.1 Peptoniphilus sp. SGI.035 | reverse complement strand
GGCGAGTTGTATAATAAAATGAAACAAAGAAGCTCATGAAAAACTCTGATAAAATGAATTTGACAAAAAATTCAAAAGGAGGTTTTCATGAGCTACACATATTGTATCAAAAGAAGAAAAAAAGGTAAACACTTAACTTTTGAAGAAAGAGAAGAACTCGAATTTTTAGTACGAAAGAATCTCAAACTTCCAAAAAAGAAACGATTAAGTCAGCGTAAAATGGCTGAATACATAGGTGTGAGCCCAGCAACTATTTGCCGCGAGTTAAAGCGAGGACATGTAATTAGTGTAAATAGCCAATGTGAAGAACAAGAGGACTACAGTGCTGTGATAGGACAACAAGAACATGACCATAGAGCACAGAATAAAGGACCAAGTTTATCTATAGGAAACAATCAAGAATTAGCTAAAAAAATAGAAGAACAGATTTTAGATAAGAATTCTCCTTATTGTACCTTAGAGAACTTACGTAATGAGCCCTGCTATCAACGAACACCAATAAGTCTTCGCACTCTCTATAACTATATAGAAAAAAATTTGTTTCTCAATATTAGCAAAATTGATCTTCCACGCAAAGGACGATGCAGTAAGCGTAAATATACTCGAGTTAAAAAGCGTCCTCGCAGAGGGGGAGCTAAAAGTATTGACCAAAGACCTCAAGTAGCAAATAATCGTAGTGAATATGGACACTGGGAGATGGACTGCATAGAATCAGGCAAGGGTAAGAGTAGAAGCGTCATATTGAATTTAACGGAAAGAAGTACAAGAGAGTGTTTACTTTTTAAAATGACATCCCAGAAGTCGAAAAATGTAGTCAAAGTGTTGGATAATTTAGAGCGTAGAATAGGAGCCAAGACCTTTAGAGAAAAATTTAAGGGCATCACGGTGGACAACGGCTCAGAGTTCATGGACTGGGAAGGAATGGAGACTTCAGCCATTAATTATAGAGGAAAAAAGCAAAGAACAGAGATTTATTATTGCCATCCTTATCACTCATGGGAACGAGGAACTAATGAACAAACCAATGGTTTGATACGTTACTTTATTCCAAAAGGAAGCAACATCAGTAGCTATAGTCAAAAAGAAATAAAAGAAATCGAATATAGATTAAATACAATGCCACGGAAAATATTTGATGGCCGTAGTGCATTGGAAGAAAAGAAACGTCTACTTTCTATGTCATGAAGTAAAGTAGGACTAACTTTGCTTTAACAGTAGGATATACACAGCCCTCATTTTGCGTCAAGGGACGCTCACAGGCTCGCTCTAAAGCCCTTGACCCCATTCGTGCTGTGTATAAGAGACTGTTAGCAGCAAAGTAAAATATGAATTGTGAATAATGGTTAAATCATTTACAGAGTGTGTTGCATTTTAACTTGCAATCTGCA
>NZ_JBNPOJ010000048.1:0-1411 GCF_050315115.1 Peptoniphilus sp. SGI.035 | reverse complement strand
CTTCATGTACTCGAGTTGCAGAGTACAATCCGAACTGGGAGAGGCTTTTTGAGGTTTGCTTAATATCTCTATTTTGCTTCCCTTTGTACCTCCCATTGTAGCACGTGTGTAGCCCAGGGCATATAGGGCATGATGATTTGACGTCATCCCCACCTTCCTCCGATTTATCATCGGCAGTCTCTTTAGAGTCCCCATCCGAAATGCTGGCAACTAAAGATAAGGGTTGCGCTCGTTGCGGGACTTAACCCAACATCTCACGACACGAGCTGACGACAACCATGCACCACCTGTTTTGAGGCTTCCGAAGAAGACGGTATATCTCTATACTTGTCCTCAATATGTCAAGCCCTGGTAAGGTTCTTCGCGTTGCTTCGAATTAAACCACATGCTCCGCTGCTTGTGCGGGTCCCCGTCAATTCCTTTGAGTTTCATGCTTGCGCACGTACTCCCCAGGCGGAGTGCTTATTGTGTTAACTGCGGCACCGACTTCTGCCGACACCTAGCACTCATCGTTTACAGCGTGGACTACCAGGGTATCTAATCCTGTTTGCTACCCACGCTTTCGTTCCTCAGCGTCAGAATGAGCCCAGTAAGTCGCCTTCGCCACCGGTATTCTTTTTAATATCTACGCATTTCACCGCTACACTAAAAATTCCACTTACCTCTACTCTTCTCAAGATATGCAGTTTCAAATGCTTACAGTAGTTAAGCTACTGCCTTTTACACCTGACTTGCATTTCCGCCTGCGAACCCTTTACGCCCAGTGATTCCGGACAACGCTAGCCCCCTACGTATTACCGCGGCTGCTGGCACGTAGTTAGCCGGGGCTTTTTCTTATGGTACCGTCATTATCTTCCCATATAAAAGAACTTTACGACTCGAAAGCCTTCTTCGTTCACGCGGCGTCGCTGCATCAGAGTTCCCTCCATTGTGCAATATTCCCCACTGCTGCCTCCCGTAGGAGTTTGGACCGTTTCTCAGTTCCAATGTGGCCGTTCACCCTCTCAGGCCGGCTACCCATCGTCGCCTTGGTAAGCCTTTACCTTACCAACTAGCTAATGGGACGCGAGTCCATCTTAGACCACCGGAGTTTTGATCATTGTTGCATGTGCTTCTATGATTTTATTTGGTATTAATCCCAGTTTCCCGAGGCTATCCCAATGTCTAAGGTAGGTTACTCACGTGTTACTCACCCGTCCGCCGCTAATCCATTTTTGCTTCTCTCCGAAGAGATTAGCTAAAATTTCATCGCTCGACTTGCATGTGTTAAGCGCGCCGCCAGCGTTCGTCCTGAGCCAGGATCAAACTCTCAATTAAAATTTGTTTTGACTCATTTGTTTATCTAAACTAAACGAATTTCTGGTTTGCTTTGTGATTCTTTTACGAATCTTGATTCTTTTTTGAATCTTTT
>NZ_JBNPOJ010000047.1:0-1642 GCF_050315115.1 Peptoniphilus sp. SGI.035 | reverse complement strand
GACCTTATTTGTTTCCAAATTTGTTCTATGGGGTTCATTTCGGCTCTATAATATCTGTTGGGGTGTAAAACTCTAACAGATATTTTTATGCAAAAAAAATATTGCACTTATACGCAAATAAACCTAAACTTAAAATACAAAAACAAAAATCTAGGAGGTGCATATAAGTGCAAAATAATAATATCACGAATTTGTTAGGTTTAAAAGATGTAATATTTAATAATTTTGATGAAGATAATGAGTTTATCTATCTAAAAGGTGTAGTCGCTAGAATGAGTATCTGCCCTCATTGTGGTTCTAGATCAATTAGAATACATGATTATAGAGTTCATAAAATAAAGGATACTCACCTTAGAGGTAAAAAGTGTATTATACATTTAAAGAAAACTAGGTATAATTGTATGTCCTGTGGTCATCGCTTTGAGAGAAAACTTGATTTTGTTGGTAAGGGGCATAGTATGACAAAAAGGCTTGTTATGGCAATTGCAAATGAACTGCGTGAGATTTATTCTATTTCTTCTATTGCTAAGAGATACAATGTATCTTCTAATACTGTTCTTAGAATATTGTCTTATTTAAGTGTTGAAAGGTCAAAGCTGCCTGAAGTTCTATGTATTGATACCCATAGGGCACAAGTGAATTTAAGGGAGACTCTGGGAATAATAAATACCAGACTTCCATTCTTGATGGTATAAACCATTCTATTACTGATATTTTGCCATCAAGAGAGCTAAATTATCTATTTGAATATTTCAAAAGTATTTATACTAAAGAGAGATCTAAGGTTAAAATTTTCGTTAGTGATATGTTTACTACTTTTAAGTCTGTTAAGAAAAGATTTTTTAAGGATTCTATTCATATTATTGATAAGTATCATTTCATAAGACAAGTTACTTGGGCTGTTGAAAATGTCAGAAAAAGAATTCAAAAAGACCTTCCTACTAAACTTAGGAAATATTTTAAAAGAAGTAAAAGTTTAATTTCAAAGCCAGCCTCTCAATTAAGTTCAGAACAGGCAGAAGAAGTGGCTTTAATGCTTGAATTTAGCGAAGAATTAAAAATGGCGTATAAGTTAAAGGAATTATTTTATCAGTATGTTTTAACTCAACCAAATAAAATTAGAGCTGAAAAAGCTTTAAATGAATGGTTAAAAAGAGCTAAAGAATCAAATTTGTTTGAATTTAGATTTTGTATAACTGCATTCACAAATTGGTTTGATGAAATATGTAATTCTTTTGATTATCCATGGACAAATGGTCCTCTGGAAGGGACACATACTAAGATAAAAACTTTAAAGAGGAATTGTTTTGGTATGAAGAATTTTGAATTATTTAGAAAAAGAATTCTTTTATCGTGTAGTTAAAAGTTAGGAAAACAGGAAAAATTTCAAAACCCCTAGGGGTTTTGTTTGCTATGTCTAAATTTAGTAGTTTTTATGTTTTTTTAGTTTGTTTTATTTATTTGTCTATAAGTATTGTTATTAACAGAAAAAGAGAGACTCGAATTACCGAGTCTCCCCAACATTTGACATAGAGCCTTCATTTCTGGAGTATAGGGTGGTATATGTGTTATTTCTATATTTTCTGGGATTTTAAGTCCATTTGATTTATGCCATGTTGCACCATCACAAACTAGTAGTATT
>NZ_JBNPOJ010000046.1:0-1651 GCF_050315115.1 Peptoniphilus sp. SGI.035 | reverse complement strand
TACCGCTGACAACCCCAATTACTTTTTTTACACAGTTCTTCTCATGCAACGTTTCAGAAAAATCTACTTTTGGTTCTTGTCTTTCCGCACATTCTTCTGAATGACTATTGCGGTTTTGATTGTAATTTTCACTCACTGTTTCACTCCTTTCTCAAATCTGCCCATAGTTATACTCTTTATTTCAAATAAAGGTTTCCAGAAACTGCTTAGCCATAACCTTATTCATGAAGCATCTTCATGGTTCTTTGATATATCTCTTTAACTGAAGTTCCTACTATACAATCTATATCGACAGTGCTTTCCCGCCATTTATGGCTCTTAAGAAATTGGTATCAAAGGTAATCCTGCCCACAAAGGTATCCAGATTATCTTTCTCAGAACCTGATATTGCTTTATAGAGCAAAATGTTAGTGGATTTTAACACGTTGGCGGCATTTGTTCCCAGCCGCATTATTATAAAACGATGTTTCTTAGTTTGTTTCTGTATTGTAAATCAAAAAATAGGGCATATGTCCAAAGAAATCACATACTTGATTTTATATTTTTCGCATTTACCGGAATAGCAATCTTCATAATCCTTCTTCTTTCAATCCTTGTTTATCATCATTCATCCTCAGCAAAACAGCGGTCACGGTTTCGTCTACGACAGCCGCGAACACATCCTTTACCCAAACCCTCGCATAGTTGGTACTCACCACCCTCAATGGAAAGGACCTTTCCTTCAACTAGAAATTCCGCCAGTTTTTTTCTCGCTTCACTATAGATTCCTTGAATCGTGGTTCGTGCTACGTTCATTTGTTTGGCGCATTCTTCTTGGGTAAAGCCATCGAAGTCGATCAATCGTATGGTCTCATACTCATCAATCGTCATCGTGACACAACGCTCTGCATTTGGAGGGGAATCAAGGGGACCAAATGTGTTTTTCTCAGGCAGGCAACAGACTCTTCTCCATTTTATTGGTCTTGCCATTACGCATCACCTCATTTCTAACATGAATAACAGGAGAGTCCTCCGACTATCCACGAAATCTGTTTTATAGTTTCTCTAATTACTGATCTATCACATTCGGTTGCTCTTGCAGGATATTTTTCTGTTCACAGAGCAAGTCTTTTTTTGTATCAGGAGAGGTTTGATCTATTGACAAACTTCGACCAAAACAACGACCAAAGCCGCGTCTGCGACCATGTCCCATACCACGTTTTATACCATGCTCGGATGTCTTTGCTCCTGCGCAGTTGCCCAAACCTCTTTTGGTTTTTGTTCTAGCTCCCATTGGGTCTGTTCCACCTCTTCTTAGCATATAATTCACCTCCTCGTTTATGACATATGTCATTTATCTTTAGTATACATCATATTTGACATATGTCAATAACTTTTGGATAAGTTTATTGTTGGTAGAAAAAGACTCTCGTTTCAGATCTTATCATGACTCTTAATAACATATGTGCATTCTAGTGATTCGCAAAAAATAAAAATAGGCCAACGACCTATGTTCAACGTAGTCCGTGGGGCAAGCTTTATACTTTTTCACATCATCAATAGAAGCTATGACGCAATTCCGTCCAGTCAGCCGAGAAGTACTATATCTTTTTCTATCTGCGACATCTTGTATATTATTATTGGCTCTATGTCAAATATTGGGGAGACTCGC
>NZ_JBNPOJ010000045.1:0-1749 GCF_050315115.1 Peptoniphilus sp. SGI.035 | reverse complement strand
AATCTATCTTAATTATAAATTGGTATTTATTACAGTTTTTATTGCGCTTGTCCTTGATTTGTTTGTGTCTTTGCCTGTGTTACTAATGTATCAGGAACTTTTTGCGTTGCTGAATTATAAACTATAACTGGCATTCCATTAAAAGTTTTGTCAAAAAGATTTTTCATAACTGCTGGTGGAATATTTACGCATCCATGGGATCCACTAGATAAATAAATATTTCCTCCAAAGTTTGATCTCCATGTCGCATCGTGAAGTCCTACGCCAGACCAATTTATCGGAAGCCAATAGTTTACCTTAGAGCGATAATTTTCTCCCGTTAGAAATCTGTCCCTTTCGCGAGACCAAATTCTATCTGTACCAGTTGGTGTTCCATTTCCAAGAGTTGGATTTCCAGAAACAATATTAGTCTCTAGTTCAAGATTGCCCTTATTGTAGTACCATAACTTTTGCCTTGCAAGGTCAACTTCAATATAAGTGTTTCCAATGTCATTTATTGTCCTTGAAACTGCATCTTGTCTATAAATTGGTTTTATTGTAACAACTTCATCTTTATTTAGCGCTGCAATTACTTCATCCTTTGTCTTTTGCCTATCGGTTAACCAACCATAAATTCCTCCATCAACTTTTACGCTGCCAATTCCAGTTGCGTTAAAAATTCTTGAAGTTCTAAAAGTGTCGTACTTAGCTGCAAGATTTTCTACAAATTTTGAAACCTTTTTTTCGTCGATAACAAGTGTTCCGTCATCAGACTTTGAGTACATAGCAATAATTCCCTGTCCCGTAACTTCTTCTTTCCTATCGTCAAAGTCAAAAATTATTTTCTTTGTAAAAAGCTTTTTATAAGATTCCAATTGATTCTTAATGTACTCACTATCTGCTGTGATACTTGGTTCTATATACAGATTTTCTTCTTCAAGATTTAATTTTTCATTTTTATCTGCAAAATGAGATATTATTGCATTTCTTAGTTCATCACGCTTTACAAAATCTCCATGGACTTCCTTCTCTACTTTAAATTCGCCTTTATCAAAAACAATCTTTGCATCGGTAGAATGAATTGATTCATTTTTAACTGGGCTTAAATTATTTAGCCTTTCAGCAAGTGCCACGTCATCATATTTTAAATTTGTGTCCAGCTGATATTTTTTGTCGATTAGAGATGCCACTGGCCAATAAAGAGGAGTTTGTTTTATAAAACCACCGCCAATGTTGTCTTCAAATTTTATTTCTTCTGCCGTAATCTTGTCGTTATTTTTTTTGTCCTTTGCAACAATATCTAGCACAAAATTCTTAGAAAGTTCACTGTAATTTTTTTCAAACTCAGAAATTTTTGTAAGTCCAAAATCATGTCCATTGATGTAAGTTCTTGGCATAAATCTATCTCTAAAAAAATACATTCCTGAAATATATATGAAAATTAAAATTATAATTATAAATGCAAAAAATATTTTAAATGTCTTCTTCATAATTCCTCCCATTATCTTTATATTATACTCCATAGAAAATTTTAAAAAAGAGATTTTAGTAGATTGTTATAAATGTAATTGAATTGTAAATATTTGTATTATTCATTTTTCGTCAATTTTCTCAAGATTTTAAAGGCATTTATAGACAAAATAATCTATAGGGACAAAAAAATAACAGTCCAACTAAAAATGTTAGACTGTGTGTTTTTAAATGGTGCGGGAAACCAAGTGCCAGATATATACGCACAAAAAGTTATAATATTGGAAGTTGCATAAGAAT
>NZ_JBNPOJ010000044.1:0-2068 GCF_050315115.1 Peptoniphilus sp. SGI.035 | reverse complement strand
AATAAAATTTGATAAAAATCATAAGACTTATTGACAGTTGTATAACTTGTGTTATAATGCTTAAAGCAAAAAAAGGAGAGTATTATGAGACTTAGAAAAAAACATTTTGCAATTCCTGAAATGCGTGAAAATCCTTATGTATTTTTCAATGGACAAGAAAATAAAGGAAAATGGAGTGAGGTTTTCGGTAACGACAATCCAATTTATCTTGAAATAGGCGCAGGAAAGGGTACCTTTACTATAGAGTCAGCAAAGAAGAATAAAAATATAAATTATATAATGGTGGACATTGAAACTAATGCCCTTATTTATGCAACTAGAAAAATTTTAGATGAAGAGCTAACTAATGTGAGAGCAATGCCGATAAATGCGGAAAATATTTTGGATTATTTTGACAAAGGCGAGATAAGCAGAATTTACATAAATTTTTGTAATCCTTGGCCAAAGCTAAAACACAAAAAGAGAAGACTTACTTTTCCAAGATTTTTGGAAAAATATAAAATAATATTAAAACCAAAATCACAAATATATTTTAAGACAGATGACTTGGAACTATTCGAAGAGAGTCTTGATTACTTTAGGGACTGTGGATTTTCTACATTAATAGAAGATTTTGACATGAAGCTTGATAAGTATCCACAAAATATAGTAACAGAATATGAAAGAAAATTTAGAAAGTTGAATCAAAAAATAAAATTTGGTGTGTTCGAACATTATGTTAACTAATATTTACTTTTGATTGACAATAAACCATGCAAAATATATAATTACTTCAGGAGCTGAAGAGATGGATATTATTGAATTAAAAGAAAAAGTAAAAAATGGATATGTTATAACAAGAGATGAAGCGATTGAAGTTTATAATAGCGATTATAATAAACTAACAGAAGCTGCTGACGAACTTAGGGAATACTTTTGTGGCAATAACTTTGATGTTTGTACCATAATAAATGCAAAAAGCGGAAGGTGTTCTGAAAATTGTAAATTTTGTGCGCAGTCAGCACATTACAACACAAATATAAAAGAATACGATCTATTAGATGAAGAAACAATTGTAAATGATGCAATAGATAAATATAGCAGAGGTATTCCAAGATACTCAATGGTAGCGAGCGGAAAGGGACTAACTCCAAAAGATATAGATAAAATATGCAGTATTACGAGAAAAATATATGAAAAAGTACCAGAAATTAAAGTATGCATATCAGGTGGGATAATTTCTGAAGAATCCTTTGAAAAACTAAAAGATGCAGGAATAAAGAGGGTACACAATAACCTTGAAACATCAAGAAAATTTTTTCGAGAAATATGTACAACACATACTTATGATCAGAAAATTGAAACAATCAAAGCTGCGCAAAAAGCAGGGATGGAAATATGTTCTGGCGGATTAATAGGACTTGGAGAAGACTTTGAAGACAGAATTGACATGGCATTAGAGTTAAGAAAATTAAAAGTTCACTCCGTTCCAGTAAATTTACTTAACCCGATAAAAAACACACCATTAGAAAATAACAAACCACTTTCTATGGAAGAAGTAAACAGAACTTGTGCTACATTTAGATTTATTCTTCCAAAAGCTTTAATTAGATTAGCTGGAGGGAGAGCATTAATGGAAGACTTTGGCACATCTGCACTAAAATCAGGAGCAAATGCTGCAATCTCAGGTGTACTTCTAACAACAAAGGGAATAAGCATAGAAGATGACATGGAAAGATTTAAAGAGTTAAAATATAATGTAAAAGCGGTGTAAAAAATTTAGCAAATATTTATAATAAAATGCTTGACAGAAAAAAATAAAAGTAGTAACATATAACAGCTGTAATAAATGCAGCTGTTATTTTTTTAAAAAATTAAGATAAAAAATAAAAAAACAGTTGACATTAAAAAAACATGATGATAAACTATAATAGTTGTATCACAAATACAGCAAGCTTTTGTAAAAGTTGAGTAAAAAGCATTTGAAAAAAATGTAAAAAAATACTTGACAAAAAATCATTACAAGAGTACAATAAATAAGCTACTTCAAAAGGTAGCGAGAAACATGATAATTAAATAGTGTGAAGAT
>NZ_JBNPOJ010000043.1:0-2457 GCF_050315115.1 Peptoniphilus sp. SGI.035 | reverse complement strand
AATGAGTATGGGATAGAAAAGAAAATGTAGTTTTTTAACTACAACATTATTATACGAGGTGGCTTAGATCAAAGCTTTTGTAACACAATAAGGGCATGGACACCAATATGGATGTTACCAGTTATGATTATAGGAACATTTATATTCTCTTTGATTGGTTCTTATTTTACAAAGAAAATACTGAATAAAAAGTTGGAATCCGCAGGAGTTTTATAATGGAAAATTCAAAGTTTGTTCTGGGGTCAAAATATGACCTCAGAACAAAACTTATCTTGCTTATAGGTGCGAATATTTTAATTTTTTTAGGGTTTGATTGGATCTATCAAAGTCTTATTACATTATTTTTTCTTGTCATTATTATTAGTGATGGTTATAAAAAATCCGCTATAAGGTATATTTTATTTTTTGTAATAAGTGTCGTATTAGAAAAATCTTTAGCCTATTTGAATATAAATTTTCTTATGAATTTAATTTTATTTCTCTTAGCAATTGGGAGAAAATTTTTGCCATGTATTATCGTGGGTAAATGGATTTTAAATTCCACATCTGTTTCCAGTGCAGTAGCAACTTTACAAAAATTAAAACTTTCAAAAGACTCACTCATAATGATTTCTGTAATATTTAGATGTTTGCCTACGATTAAAGACGAATGGAGCCATATAAATATGGCGATGAAAACTCGAGGAATTAATTTTAACTTAATAAATTTAATAAGAAAACCAACATTAATTATGGAATATTTTTTTGTACCCTTATTCGTAAGTGTGATAGAAATTGGGGATGAGCTCTCTCAATCAGCCATTATAAGGGGACTTGATGCTCCTGTTAACAAAACAAGTAGATATCTTATTAAATTTAAAAGAAAGGATATTTGTGTCTTACTTTCTATTATTTTAATTATATTAATCGTTGTATTTATGAAAATCTCGGGGTGGGACTTATGATTGAAATTAGAGAATTAAGTTTTAAATACAAGGGAGGAGCTAATCACTCATTAAAAGGCATTAATTTAAATGTAAAAAAAGGAGAATGCATTCTTCTATGTGGTAGGAGTGGTTGTGGAAAGTCCACTCTATTAAAGCTTATGAATGGCATAATACCTGAGTTTTATGATGGGGACATTTCTGGCAGTGTTATGGTCAATGGTATGAATACATTTACCACACCAATTTATAAATTATCTAATAATGTAGGTTCGGTTTTTCAAAATCCTAAAACACAATTTTATACAACCAATACAACCGATGAAATCGCTTTTGGTTTAGAAAATTACGGCATAGAAAGAGAAGTAATTAACAAAAGGATTGAAGAAGTTGAAAAAGAGCTTCATCTTGAAAACTTGATGAATAAAAATATATTCAATCTTTCTGGAGGAGAAAAGCAGAAGATTGCTATAGCAAGCATTTACGCATTAAACCCTGAGATATTTATTCTTGATGAACCATCTTCAAGCTTAGACATAAAGTCAATGAAAGAACTATCGCTTACAATAAAAAAGCTTAAATCTTTAGGAAAAACTATTATTATTGCAGAACACAGGTTGTGGTATTTAAAAGACATTGTTGATAGAGCAATATACTTAGAGGATGGAAAAATCATCAGAGAATATAGTATGGACGAAATTGAAAATCTAAGTGAAGATGAACGAATGAGAACAGGACTTAGGCATTCTGATTATAAAGCTATTGAAAGATTTGATGATTTTGAAACTTCAAATAAAGGGACTTTATTAGAGTTAAAAAATCTGATATTCAAAAGAAATACCAAAATAATTTTGTCCATTGAGGATCTTAAATTTTGCTATGGGAATATTATTGGGATTGTTGGAGAAAATGGAATTGGAAAGTCTACTTTAGCAAAAATCATATGTGGCTTATACAAAGCAAATAAAGGAAAAATTTTAAAAGAAAATGAGAATTTAAATATAAAAAGTAGGCTAAATGAGAGCCTGCTTATTATGCAAGAAGTGAACTGTCAGTTATTTACAGACAGTGTTAAAGATGAAATAGTATTAACATCAAATATTAAAGATGATAATGCTTTAGATACTTGGTTAAAAGATATGGAGTTAAAAAATATCAGTGATAGGAATCCTCACACCTTGTCAGGAGGACAAAAACAGAGAGTAATTATCTTATCAGCTTTACTATCAGACAAGAAACTTCTATTTTTTGATGAACCAACTAGTGGATTGGACTATAGAAATATGAAAATAGTAGCTAAAAACATAAAGAAAGTAAAGGAAGAAGATAAGTTGGTTTTAATAATATCCCATGATGTTGAGTTTTTAGAATCAGTTTGTGATAAAGTGATTGATTTTACTTATTTATGAAAATGGATATATTAGTAAATTGCAAGAGGGATATATGATAAAACGCAAAAAAAACGAGAAGTTGTGAATAGTATTTTTTATAATATTTCATAAAATAAATTTTATAATATTTTTTTATTTTTGAG
>NZ_JBNPOJ010000042.1:0-3008 GCF_050315115.1 Peptoniphilus sp. SGI.035 | reverse complement strand
CTGGCGATGACTTACTCTCCCAGGCCGTTGCCAACCAAGTACCATCAGCGGACTAATGCTTAACTTCTGTGTTCGGTATGGTTACAGGTGTGTCCATTGTCCTATTCTCACCAGATTTACTTAAAACTAATCTTCTTTTTCTTTTTTGGTCAAGTCTTCGACCTATTAGTACTCGCTAGCTTAATGTATTGCTACACTTACACCTTGAGCCTATCTACCTCATTTTCTTCAAGGGGTCTTATCTTTCGAGGGAAATCTCATCTCGAGGGGGGCTTCGGGCTTAGATGCCTTCAGCTCTTATCCCTTCCAAACTTAGCTTCCCAGCTATGCACTTGGCAGTACAACTGGTTCACCAGCGGTTTGTCCATCCCGGTCCTCTCGTACTAAGGACAGCTCCTCTCAAATTTCCTACGCCCACGACGGATAGGGACCGAACTGTCTCGCGACGTTCTGAACCCAGCTCGCGTGCCTCTTTAATGGGCGAACAGCCCAACCCTTGGGACCTACTTCAGCCCCAGGATGAGACGAGCCGACATCGAGGTGCCAAACCTCCCCGTCGATGTGGACTCTTGGGGGAGATAAGCCTGTTATCCCCGGGGTAGCTTTTATCCGTTGAGCGATGGCCCTTCCACTCGGTACCACCGGATCACTAAGTCCTGCTTTCGCATCTGCTCGACTTGTTGGTCTCGCAGTTAAGCTCCCTTCTGCCTTTGCACTCTTCGCACGATTTCCGTCCGTGCTGAGGGAACCTTTGAACGCCTCCGTTACTCTTTCGGAGGCGACCGCCCCAGTCAAACTGTCCAACTGAGAGTGTCCCTTCCCCAGGTTCATGGGGTTAGGTTAGAATTCTAGCATTAAAAGAGTGGTATCCCAACGTCGGCTCCAAAGATACTGGCGTACCTTCTTCTCTGCCTCCCACCTATTCTGTACATTTAATCCCAAAATTCAATCTCAGCCTACAGTAAAGCTCCACGGGGTCTTTCCGTCCTGTCGTGGGTAAGCGGCATCTTTACCGCTACTACAATTTCACCGGATCCTTTGTTGAGACAGTGCCCAAATCGTTACACCTTTCGTGCGGGTCGGAACTTACCCGACAAGGAATTTCGCTACCTTAGGACCGTTATAGTTACGGCCGCCGTTTACTGGGGCTTCAGTTCTAAGCTTCGCTTGCGCTTACTCTTTCCCTTAACCTTCCAGCACCGGGCAGGTGTCAGCTCCTATACTTCGTTTTTCAACTTAGCAGAAACTTGTGTTTTTGGTAAACAGTCGCTTGGGCCTTTTCACTGCGGCCCCCTTTTACAGGGGCTCCCCTTCTCCCGAAGTTACGGGGTCATTTTGCCGAGTTCCTTAACAAAGGTTTTTCCGCTCGTCTTAGGATTCTCTCCTCACCTACCTGTGTCGGTTTGCGGTACGGGCGATACTTCTCTTGTAGTGGCTTTTCTTGGCAGTGTGGAGTCTTAAGCTTCTCTACTTGTTTTCGATCCGCATTACGCTTCATCCTTCTCGAAAAGCGGTTTTGCCTACTTTTCAGACTTTGCGCTTGCACGCCTCACCAACTGGGCGCTCTTAATATCCTCCTGCGTCCCCACTTCCTTTTTGACGATTGTATCGGTACAGGATTTTCAACCTGTTGTCCATCGACTACGCTTTTCAGCCTCGCCTTAGGTCCCGACTTACCCTGAGTGGACGAGCCTTGCTCAGGAATCCTTAGGTTTTCGACGGGTGAGATTCTCACTCACCTCTCGCTACTCATGCCAGCATTCTCTCTTGTATGTTGTCCACAATGGCTTTCGCCTTTTGCTTCCTCCTTCATACATTGCTCCTCTACCAACGTTTCCGTTCCATAGCTTCGGTATATAGTTTAGCCCCGGTTATCTTCGGCGCAGAGTCACTTGACTAGTGAGCTATTACGCACTCTTTAAATGAGTGGCTGCTTCTAAGCCAACATCCTAGTTGTCTCAGTAACTCCACATCCTTTCCCACTTAACTATAATTTTGGGACCTTAGCTGATGGTCTGGGCTCTTTCCCTTTCGACTATGAAGCTCATCCCACATAGTCTGACTCCCTAGTTTGTGATATGGTATTCGGAGTTTGATAGGTCTTGGTAACATATGCATGCCCCTTGACCATTCAGTGCTCTACCCCCTTTTCACTTTCTTACTAGAGGCTAGCCCTAAAGCTATTTCGAGGAGAACCAGCTATCTCCGTGTTCGTTTGGCTTTTCACCCCTATCCACAGGTCATCCGATAGCTTTTAAACGCTACCCGGTTCGAGCCTCCATTGAATTTTACTTCAACTTCACTCTGCCCATGGATAGATCACACGGTTTCGGGTCTACGACTACTAACTTTTGCCCTCTTAAGACTCGCTTTCGCTTCGGCTCCACATCTGTAATGTTTAACCTTGCTAATAATCGTAACTCGCTGGCCCGTTCTACAAAAAGTACGCGATCGTAGTTCTTGTCTACTTTCGCTGCTTGTAAACACTAGGTTTCAGATTCTTTTTCACTCCCCTCTCGGGGTTCTTTTCACCTTTCCCTCACGGTACTTGTTCGCTATCGGTCACCAAGTAGTATTTAGCCTTAGGGGGTGGTCCCCCTGTCTTCCCACGGAATTTCTCGTGTTCCGTGGTACTCTTTTGTGTCGGATATCTTTGCTTTCGCCTACGGGACTTTTACCTCCTTTGGTTCATCTTCCCAGATGATTCGGCTAGCTATTTTCTCTTTTTACACTTCGGGCTCTTCCCTGTTCGCTCGCCGCTACTTGGGGAATCGAGTTTTCTTTCTTTTCCTCAGGTTACTTAGATGTTTCAGTTCACCTGGTTCGCTTCCTATACTTATTTATTGGGTATGGGATTCCTCTTTTGAGGTGGGTTTCCCCATTCGGATATCTACGGTTCGTCGGATATTTGCTCCTACCCGTAGCTTTTCGCAGCTTGTCACGTCCTTCTTCGCCTCTTGGTGCCTAGGCATTCTCCTAGTGCTCTTTTTAACTTGACCTTTGTTTTT
>NZ_JBNPOJ010000041.1:0-3741 GCF_050315115.1 Peptoniphilus sp. SGI.035 | reverse complement strand
CCTCCTTGTCCAATCATAGTATCAAATCCCTTTTCCTTATTTATTATAAAATCATAAGCTCCTGCCATTTTTGCAGCATTTATAATTTCATCTTTGCTTGCATCTTCTTTCCCAAATTTTATATTGTTATAAATAGTATCTTTAAAAAGATATACGTCTTGAAATACAACAGAAAATTTTTCCATTATTTTGTAAGGGTCTGCTTTGGATAAATCGACTCCTCCAATTTTAATCGTTCCTTTATTCGGATCATAAAACCTAGATATAAGTTTAATAAGTGTAGATTTACCCGAACCAGAATGACCTACGAAAGCTGTTAATTCATTCTCTTTGATATTTAATGTGATGCCATCAAGAACTTTCATTTGATTATAAGAAAAAGAAAGATTTCTAATTTCGATATCATTACTTTCATTTAAATCTTCATCTCCAGACATAGGTTTTTCATTGAGTAAATTTAAAATCCTTTCCCCTGATACTGATGCCATTTGTAATCCTGAATAATTTACAAGAGCAAGTTCCAAAGGATCAAATATTCTTGTTCCAACAAATAGAAACATTAAAAATGTATCAATTTCTAAACTTCCCTTTAAAAACAAGTAAGAACCTGTTAAACTCATCAAAGGAAGCCCAATTCTTAAAATCATACTTGCAATTGTCGTTAATGAGCCAACACCTTTTTCATTCTTGATATTTGCAACTTTCGTATCATCGATATCTTTTTCGAGTATATTTAAACTATCTTTTAAACTATTATAAGCTTTAAGTGTTTTTATTGTGTCTAAATATTCATTTATAGCTTCTCCTTCTTTTATCTTTATATTTTTTGTTTTTAAATAAACTTTTTTCTGAAAATTTTGCATAAGTCTTAATAGTATAATTGAAATAGGTAGACCAATAAAAGTTGCTACTCCCATTTTTATATCAATAATAAAAAATAAAATTGAGCAAAATATTGCTACACATATACCACTAAAAAACTGAGGTAATTGATGAGTTACTGCTGTTTCCACTTTAAAAAAATCATTCATCAATGTGTCTAAAATCTCTGATGAGCTTTTGCTTGAAAGATAGCCTATAGGAAGTCTTCTTATATGATCTGCAAGTTCTATCCTTCCATCTGCTGTAATTTTATATCCAAGTTCATAAGTATATTTTGTAGCTAAATTTTCAAAGAAAAATGTTACGATGAAAAACATAGCCATTATTCCAAAATATTTCCATAAGATATTTATGTCTACATTCCCTACACCTCTACTTAAAAACAAGGTTTCCACAATCTTAGCTAGAGCAATAAAGGGGATAAGATTTGAAATAGAGGCTAAAATATTCAAAGCAATAGATTTTCTTATATTATCGGTCTTTCCTAAAGTAATATTTTTTATCATTACTTCTCACCTTCTTTTCTATTCATTTGCCAAACATTTGAATTCTTGTAAATATCATAAAGTCTTTTGTATATTCCATCTTCAGATATTAATTCTGTGTGTTTTCCTCTTTCTACAATTTTTCCATCAGATATTACTAAAATTTGATTTGCATTCTCTATGGTATTTAACCTATGAGCAATCATGATAACTGTCTTATCTTTAACCAATTCAGACAAAGCTTCCTGTATAAGATATTCATTTTCAGAATCAGCAAAACTTGTTGCCTCGTCTAATACTAATATTGGTGCGTCCTTTAAAATCGCTCTTGCTACAGCAATACGTTGTTTCTCTCCTCCAGATAAATAAGTCCCTTTACCCAAAACAGTGTCATACCCATCAGGAAGTTTTACAATAAAATCATGACATCTTGCTTTTTTACATGCTTTTATGACATCCTCTTTTGTAGAACCTGTCTTTGCCATAGCAACATTATTGAAGACTGTATCTGTGATAAGATCACTGTCTTGAAAAACGAATGCTATCCTCTCCATTAAGGCGTTTATCGGAATATTTTTTATATTAACTCCACCAATTTTAATAGAGCCTTCTAAAGGATCGTAAAATCTGGGTATTAGCGTTCCAATGGTAGATTTGCCTGCTCCCGAATAGCCAACTAATGCTGTAACTTCTCCTTGTTTAGCACAGAAGCTTATATTCTTTAAAACCTCTTCATCTCCATAAGAAAAGCTTACATTCTCGAATTCAAGATCATGACCTTTTATCTCTTCCTCGATATTTTCAATTGCCAATTCTTTTTGATCTATAATTTCGTAGATTCTCAAAACAACTTCATTTAGTAAATTCATTCCTTCTGCAAAATCTCTAAGTTTTAATGCAGGTACGCTAATGGCAGGTGCAAGAATCAAATAGAAAATAAAAACTGTAGCAAAATCCAAGTTATTATTTCGTGACATTAAAAGTATTCCTACTGGAACTATGAATGTAGCAACAGATAAAATAAACATTCTAAATGAAACAAATCCCGGTCTTATCATTGATGTCATCGAACTTGTGAAGTCTCTATATTCTCCTACTGACTTTGAAAAAGTTTTAAATGATTTTGCTCCTGTTCCAAATATTTTAACTTCTGGCATACCTTTAACATATTCAGTAGTTGCTGAATTAATTTGATCCAAAATCGCAAAGTTCTTATCAAGTCCACCCGACTTTATAATCTTTGCCATGATTGCAATCTGAATTCCTAAACCAACAAATATAATTAACAAAGTCGTAAGACCTAATATTAAATTTATCTTCAACATAGCAATTATCATTGCTAAAATTAGTGCTAAAGTTGAAATTAAATTTGGTAATTGATGAGAAAAATATCCCTCAATTTGATTCATGTCCGATCCTAATACTTGCCTTATTTTTGACTTGTTGTCTCCGGTAAAAAATCCTAAAGGAAGATTCCCAATATGAAATAATATCTTCTTTTTTAAGTTAGCTATTAAAACATAAGAAAACTTATGGCATAAAATACCGCCAATGTAAGTTAAGCAGTATGACAATACCACTGCTGCAAGTCCATAGATGCAGAACTGTATTGTACTTTGTTCTAATTTTCCATATAAAAATAGAGATTTTATGACTTTGTATATCACCAAAATTGGACAAATACTTAATAGCATACCAAGACTAACAAATAATATCCCTCCTACAAGTTGTCCTTTTTTTATTTCACTGTAGGAAATAATATCTTTGATTGATTTCTTCTTTTTCATCTAAAACATACCTCCTTACCGAACGAGTTCGTTCATTTGCCTTAAAACTAATACAAGGAAAACACCATTGATGTTTCCCTTGTAAAATCCTTATATTTTATTTTTCTCTAATGAGGTCTTTGAAATAGTTCGCTTATTATTCCAAAGGCTTCACTTGAATTTGTTTTGTTTTCTCCCTTAATAATATAGTCATTATATATTGTTCCAACAGCTCCGTATAAAATAAAAGCTGCAAAACTCTTTACATTTTCTCTATCTATTCCCATATTATTTTCTATTTTTCCACCCTCAATTCCTTCAATAATAAATTCAGAATAAACATCAATAAACTTTCCAATATAATGAGCTAATTCCCAGAGCCTATAGGAATTATCTGTTATTGAATTATTTGAAGAAAAATTATATTTTCTTGTAAACTGATTTATATCTTTTACAACAAGATCTCTTAACATTTTTATTCTCTCTTCATAGTCTATTTCTACATTTTGAAATATATCTAACTTGTTTTTTAACTTTTCATCAAAATAAGTTTCCATACATGCTAAGAATATATCCTCTTTTGATTTAAAGTAATAATAAAACATTCC
>NZ_JBNPOJ010000040.1:0-3983 GCF_050315115.1 Peptoniphilus sp. SGI.035 | reverse complement strand
TCATAATATTTCCTCCTTTAATTATAAAATACCTTGTCCACATAATAATGTGTCTTTCCGAGGTTTACTCTTTGTTTGGCTGTCTTATTTATTTCATTGCCCTTTAAGGATTGGTCTAGGACTTTTTTGTTTTCATCTCCTGATGATTGACTTCTCTTGCGACTTCATTTCTTGCCTTATTCATCAATATTTTTATGCTATTAAAAACATCATCATGAACTCTATCTATGTTATTTTTCTTATTCATACAAGCACCTCTTTGACCTCTTAATTGCTTTAATTATATCATAAATATTGTGTTTATTCTATTTTATATCCTTTCTACATTGATATATTCCAGATTTTCGATAATCGAAATTCTTGATTTCCGATTTTCGGAATTCTGGACTTCTGCTTTTCGGAAGTCTTGTTATTATGGTTATTTAAGGGTGTAACTTTTCGTTACTCCCTTAGATTTCTCTGGTCATATCTTTTTTGCTTGGTTTTACTTTTTCTTTTACTTTCCTTTTTAATTTTTCTTTTAACCTCATTTCCATTTTGAGCGAATAAAAAACAGTAAACCTTTGTGACTTACTGTTTTCTAATAAATATTATTTTTAGTTATCTATTCTACTTTTCGTAAATATAAATTATAAATCCATGATACAATACCACTTACCAAAATAATTCCAATTATAGAAAAACCAGAAGCTTTGTTTAAATATCCCATAAAAGCCAAGAGAAAAAAAACTATTCCCAGCAAAGTTGTTTGAATAATATATCCTACCATATAAGCCTTTGCTGTTATTAGGGACTCTCTTTCATCGGTTTCATTTATCCACTCTTGTTTTTTACTTGAAATTGAAAATATACCTATTCCACTAACACACAGAATAATAGCAACAATGAGAAATCCTATCCATGCAATATCCATTCTTGGAAACATCTGTAAAATATCTTTTTTAAAAAATAATATTCCAGCAATCAAGACAAACAGTACTCCAGTAGCAATAACTACAGTAGCTAACTTTTTTGCCATAATCATCTCTTTGTTTATATTTCTTTTCATCTTTTTTATTCCTCCTCATAAATAAAAATATCTTCAATAGTCAAACAAAAATACTTAGCGATTTTAAAAGCTAAAATAATTGAAGGATTGTATCTTCCATTTTCTAAAGAACCAATCGTCTGTCTTGATACTTCCAGAATAGAAGCTAATTCTTCCTGTGTTATTCCGTTTATTTTTCTTATTTCCTCAAGTCTGTTCTTCACATTTAACCACCTCCCATGTAATGACAAGCTACCTTTACATAAAGTATAATCATTTCCGCAAGAAATGTCAAGAACACTTTCCGTTTTTCTAAAGTTGAAAATCTTTATTCTTGCTCTGTATTAGTTCCTTCTCTTGTTCCTGTAACTGCTCTATACAGCTTCTTACGCTTTCAGTCTGTTCAACTTCTTCTCGTATCTCTAATATTTGATTATATAGGCTCTTTTTTTCTTTTTTCAAAGTGGCAACATCTGCTTTCCATTTAGATATATTTAAGGTTTTGCTTTCGCCCAAATTCTCTTTCAGATATTTTCTTGCACTCTCAAATAAAATAATCTCTGCTGTATGCTCATTGTAGAAATCTTCCTGTTTATTTTCATTACTGAGAAGTTTACTCCAAGTTTGTTTATTTCTTTTTTTAAGTCTTTGAGGTCGCTTTGATCTATGCTTATATTTTCTAGTTGTCCTTTTTTATATAAGTCTTTTATTTTCATTTCATCGCCCATAAGACTTTTGAGGTTTCCATTTGCTTTTTCTAGAGTTTCATTCATCTTTTTTCTTATTTCTTTTTCTAGGTTGATTGATTCTTTTGCTGCCTTTATTGTGTATGTTATTATGGTTTGTGCTGCTTGCCCTGCTTCTTTGCTTATTTCTTCGTTTATCATGGTTTATCTCCTTTGTTTGAATTAAAAAAAGGGAAGTACAGGCTTTAATTTTTCTATACTTCCCTTTGATTGTTTTTATTTGGTTGTTCTTGGTGGTGGAATGCTTTATTTTGATGTTTTTATATATTTCTTAGGTCTTTGTACCTTTTCTTGTTTTTCTGCTCTTATTTTGCTTTTCCACCTTTAGTAGTTTATGTGTGTTCTTTTGTCTGATAGATAGTTTTTCATGTTGGAATATATAATCTGTATTTCTTCATTGTTCATTGCTTTCATTTCTTCTTTGCTTTTATATGTTTTGTATGTTCCATCTTCATTTGCTTTTATTAGTTCGTCTATTAGTTCTTGTCTTTTATTCATCTCTATTACCTCCTAGATCTACCTTTAGTTGTTTGGTCATATTATAGCTTGGATAAGATATTTTTACCAGGTCTTATCTTTCTTGATTTTTATAATAGTCTTTGGTGGATTGCCTTTTTCTATTAAAACTATCACTATCTCGCTTATACTCTTTTATCTTTTCTATGATACTTTCTTTTTCTCCTCTCTTGATTGCCTTGTCAATTTCTATTGATAGGTCAATACCATATTCTCCATTAACTACTTCTACTGCATATTTAATATGATTTATTTCCTTGTATCTTTCCCTTATCTTTTCTGACTCTGAGTTTAATTTACTGATTTCATCTTCTAAGTTTTTAATTTCTCCTAACCATTCTTTTTCTCTTAAATTTTTCTTTCCACTGATTTTTTCTATTAAGGTTCTTGCCCTTATATGTTGGTCTATTTCCTTTTGATTATTCTTGTAGAAGCTTTCTTTGAATATTTTCTTGCTTTCATAGTCTTGGTAGGTTGCTTTTGTTTTTCTTACAGTCTTTGCATAGGCTAAACACTTATTAAGGTCTTCTATCTTTTGACTGTTTTCTTTTATAGTCTTATATATTTCAGAGTTTTTACTTCTTAGGTTATTTATATGTCCTTGTAGGTCTGATATGGTTTTTATTTTGTTTTCTCTTAGATAATTTATTCCACTTGCATATCTTTTTAGATCATAGATTGCTTTGTTTCTTTTGCCATAAAATGATAATTCAGCTCTATTATTTTCTTGCATTTCTTGATAGAAGCTTAAATATTCATAGAGGTTAAAGAGTCCTGATTCATTTTCAATTTGCTTTTTACTTTGGTCTTTATATTCCCTATATGATTCTTTTAGCTTATCTTTAAAACCTGCTAACCATGATGTTATTTTCTTTATTTCATTGCCTATGTTTTTTAATAGCTCATTTTGTTTTTTTTTCACGATTTATATCTCCTTTTTCTGTTCTTATTCCTTTTCTTTCCATTGCACTGGCACTTGCTCCTAGATGTATTGTTGGTATTTGTTTTATGCCTTGTCTTTTAAAACTCCTATGGTCTACTCTTTTTTCTGCTCCTGCTCTTTCTAAATATTTGTTACAAAGATCTGAAAAATTTTCTCTCCATTTTTCTACATTGCCTTTATCATTCCAGGTTGTTAGTTCTACTTTTCTTGTCTTAGGTTTTCCATTTTTGTTTAAAATCTTTTCTCCTTTATCATCTAAGATATATTCTTTTTTACTTTTCTGACCCCATGTTCCATCTTCATTTATTGGTCTTACTATGGTCATTATATGAGCATGAATGTTTTGATTTCCCTCTCTACTTTCATCATGGATTGCTAGGTCTACTATCATTCCCTCTTTTACAAAATTGTTTTGTATATATTCTTCTATCATCTTTTTATTTTCTTCTATGCTTAACTCTTTTGGTAATGATATGATAAAGTTTTTTGCAAGTTGGGCATTAGAATTTTTCTCAAAAAGTTCTACCGAGTTCCACAAGGTTTTTCGGTCTTTATATTCTTTTGGTGCGTGATCTGGCAAAAATATTTCTTTGCTAATTACTCCTTGTTTTTTGGTGTAGTCATGGGTTACTCCGTCCCATTCATTTTTTATTTTTCCCCACTTATATATGCTACACTTGCTACTGCACTTTTGCCTTTTCCTCTTGATATTATTTTTACTGAAAAATGAAAACTGTCTGCCATTTTTATC
>NZ_JBNPOJ010000039.1:0-4049 GCF_050315115.1 Peptoniphilus sp. SGI.035 | reverse complement strand
TGCAAGAGTTATGGAGGCAAAAGCCGAGAAAAAAGAATTAAAAGTAGCATAAGATTTGGAAAAATACTAAAAAACAAGCCGATTGATTACTCTCGGCTTGTTTGCCATGCGCTAATTTAATTACTCAAATAATCAAATAAACTGAAATTAATTTCAGGTTAGGCTTGACTTTTGTTAGCAGGTTTTTATGTAAAAATGAATGCATAGACGCTAATAAAGATTAAATACTAAAATAACAAAAAAACTATTAAACATCTTTAAATCCCAACAAATTAGTGTTATTATTATTTTGCGCTTATATGCACCTCCTTGCTTTCTTGTTGGTATTTTAAGTTTAGGACTAAATGCGTATAAGCGCAATTTTTTTATGAAATATCTGTTAGAGATTTTACTCCCCAACAGATATTATAGATCCTATTATTAATTGTACCAAAAAAGCGAGGACATTAGCTTCCTCGCCTTTTATTTTAAGGGCTTTGCAATAGCCTATTTAATATAGTATTGGGATATTTAAAAACTTAAACTATTTATTTAATTTTTGAGTAATTTTTTTATACAAAAACTTATCATCCAGATAATCAAACATTAACTTGCTAAGTACGTCTTTAAATTCAAAATCTTCTTTATCATAGGATTCTTGAGAAATTCCTGCAAAGTAAGCCATCTCTCTTAAAAGTCTGTTATTGTTACTATTGCAGCACATATATTTAGTCTTTTCTTCAAATACAAAGAAGAGAAAATTACCCCACTCACTTTCACGGGAATCTATATAATCTATACTTTTTTCATTTTCTATAATTTTAAAAACACGAAAGGACATATCTTTTATCTCAACATTTAACTTTGAATTTTTTACGCAATATTTTGCATTTGTTCTATACATTTCTTTTTTATAAGAAGGTAATTCTGAGAAGTTAATTTCAATAGTATCAAATTTATTTTTAAGATAATCGATTATCTCTTCAGAACTTCTCTCACCAATAGGAATTAAATGCTTGAACATTTTCACTTGAATATGATAACTCATTTTACTTTTAGATAATAAAAATTATTTTATACCAACAAGACCGGGATGAAGATCTGCGGACAACCAATAACCACGATTCATATTATATCCCTTTAGATTTGAAAATCTTAGGATGACATTTTTTTGAGTGTAAGGTATAGATACAGCACCTAATTTTACTGAACCCATAGTAGAGCCGTCAGTTTCGATAGTTTTTCCATAAATTGGACCAAAATTTTTGTAATGCAAAAAACTTCCGTTTTCAACATCAATACGTGAAAAGCTCCAAGCATTATAACGATCTGGACCATTCCAGTGCAAATATACTTCGCAATTGTCAGTTTTTCCACTTCGAGAAACAGATGCTTTTAATATTGTTTTTCCATATCTACTTCTAGAGAGTTCATTATTATTATTATAATTAGATATATTTCCTATTTCAATTTCAAAACTTTCTTTATCTTGATAATTTTCAATAGGAATAATTATAATTTCTTTAGAATTTTTATTTTTTTCTAGGGTTTCTGTATTTGCTGATACTGGCGTAAATATAGAAAACACTAAAATAAATATTATAAAAAAGTTAAAAATTTTCTTTTTCATAAAGTGCTCCTTTCGCATTAAATATCCTAATAGCTATTAATAAATTACTATGATAAAATCCTATCAAAATAACCACTTAATATCAACAATTAAATATTTATAATACTTGAAAAATAATAAAAATATGATATAATGAAAATAATTTTTAAATAAACTTTGATAAGAAGAGTAAATTATATAAAATTTTAAGAGAGGAAATGGAAGGTGCAAATTTCCAATTTTATATTTTTGAAAACTAACTTGGAGTTCCATAGCAAACTATGGCGTAAGGATGCGTTAAATCCCTTGAGTTTAATTAAGGTGGAACCACGGTCATCGTCCTTTGGGATGATGACTTTTTTTATTTATTAATTTTAGGAGGAAAAAATGATTATTAAATTACCAGACGGATCACACAAGGAATATGAAAGTGGTGTAAAGGTATCAAAAATTACAGAGGACATTTCTAAGGGATTATTAAGAGATTCTCTTGGAGCAGTTGTAAATGGTGAAATACTTGGACTTGACGATGAAGTTTTCGAAGATTGTGACTTTAAAGTTGTAAAATTTGACGACATCGAAGGAAAGAAAATTTTATGGCATACTGCATCACATTTAATGGCGTATGCAATTCAAGAACTTTATCCAGAAACAAAATTTGCAATTGGACCTTCAACTGAAACAGGATTTTATTATGATTTAGATCTTGAGCATAGATTTGTAGATGAAGACCTTAAGGAAATTGAAGACAAGATGAAAGAAATTGCTAAAAAGGATTTTCCAATAGAAAAAATTGAAATTTCAAGAGAAGAAGCAATTAATTATTTCAAAGAAAAGAACCAAGATTATAAAGTTGAATTAATTAAAGATTTACCAGAAGATGAAAAAATCACTATGTATAAGATTGGCGATTTTGTAGATCTTTGCAAGGGACCACATCTTCTTTCAACTAAAAAAATTAAGGCAATAAAACTTCTTTCAATTGCAGGAGCATATTGGAGAGGCGATTCAAAGAATAAGATGCTTCAAAGAATTTACGGCATTGCCTTTGAAAAACAAAAACAACTAGATGAATATATTGAAAGACGTGAAGAAGCTGAAAAGAGAGATCACAGAAAACTTGGCAAGGAACTTGACCTATTTAGTATGCACGAGGAAGGTCCAGGATTCCCATTTTTCCACCCAAATGGAATGATTTTAAGAAACAATCTTCTTAACTGGTGGAGAGGTGTACTTGAAGAAAATGGATATGGCGAAATCCTAACTCCAATTATCTTAAATGAAGCACTATGGCACAGATCAGGTCACTGGGATCATTATAAAGACAATATGTATTTTACAAAAATTGACGGCGATGACTACGCAGTAAAACCAATGAATTGTCCAGGTTCAATTTTAGTTTATAATTCAAACAACCACTCTTACAGAGATCTTCCAATTAGACTTGCTGAATATGGAATTGTTCACAGACATGAACTTTCCGGAGCATTGCATGGATTATTTAGAGTAAGAACATTTACTCAAGACGATGCCCATGTATATTGCTTATTCTCACAAGTTAAAGATGAAGTATTTAAGATGATAGATCTTGCAGATTATTTATATTCAACTTTTGGATTCAAATATTCAATTGAACTTTCAACAAGACCAGATGACTTCATGGGAGAACTTGAAGCATGGAACTTAGCTGAAAAATCACTTAAAGAAGCATTAGAAGAAAAGAACCTTCCATACACAATTAACGAAGGAGATGGAGCATTTTATGGACCTAAGATTGACTTCCACTTAGAAGATGCAATTGGAAGAACTTGGCAATGTGGTACTATCCAACTTGACTTCCAACTTCCAGAAAATTTTGATTTAACTTATGTTGACGAAGATGGAGAAAGAAAGAGACCAGTAATGCTTCACAGAGCACTACTTGGATCAGTTGAAAGATTTATGGGTATACTAATTGAACACTTTGCAGGTAAATTCCCACTATGGTTATCTCCTGTACAAGTTGAAGTAATCCCTGTATCTGACAAATTCAAAGACTTTGCACAACAAATTGCAAATAAACTTCATGCAGAGGGACTTAGAGTTCATCTTGATGGTCGTGCAGAAAAAGTTGGTTATAAAATTAGAGAAGCACAAGTTAAGAAAATCAATTATATGTTAGTAATTGGAGAAAAAGAAGAAACTTCTGGAAAACTTTCTGTTAGAAAGAGAAATGGAGAAGAAGTAGCAGATGTGGATGTAGATGAATTTATCGCATCACTTAAAGAAGAAATCAAAAATAAGACTATCACTGAATAATTTTAGAAATTAAATTGAAAGTTTTATAATATAAAGATAAAATGTAAGCAGGCGAAAGTCTGCTTATTTTTTACAAATTTATATTAGTTTCTAGATAATTTATTGTAATAAATTTTTAGACGTCATTTTCTCTTTGGGAAACTAATAATAAATAAAGAGCAAG
>NZ_JBNPOJ010000038.1:0-4203 GCF_050315115.1 Peptoniphilus sp. SGI.035 | reverse complement strand
AATATATGGTTTAAGCCTTAAGACATAAACCATATATCATTAATTTTTATTCACCAACACTATTTGACAAAGAACCTTTCTTTTTACTTATTTTTCTTTCAAAACTTCAATTGCCTTTTGAAGTTGTGTATCTGTATCCTTATAATCTATGCCAATTCCCTTAATATTCTCTGGCAAATCTACTTCAATATCTGGTTCAATTCCCTTTTTATTTATTGACTTGCCACTTGGCGTAAAATATTCTGATGTCGTCAACTTTAATCCATCGCCCTTTGGAAGTTCAATCACATTTTGCACGACGCCCTTTCCATAGGTTTTCTTTCCAATAATTTTTGCACGATCAAGGTCTCTTATTGCACCCGCCAAAATTTCTGATGCAGATGCTGAACCCTCATTTACAAGTACCACCATTTTTATATCATTGTACTTGTCATCTATTTTATAATCGTCGATTATTTCGCCCTTGTTATTTTTTAATGTTACAAAACTTGTCTTAGGTAGGATTGCATCTCCTACTTCAACTGCTGCGTCAACAACTCCGCCTGGATTTCCTCTCATATCTAAGATTATTCCCTTGACGCCTTCCCTTGTAAGTTCATTTAAAGCTTTGACAAAGTCTCTTCCCGTTTCTTCATCAAACATTGTTATTCCAATGTAACCAAAGTTTCCGATTTTACTTTTTATTATAGAGTCGATTTTAATCTCTTCTCTTTTTATTTCAACTTCTTTAGTCTTTAAACTTTTCTTTTTAAGGAGCAAAATTTTTACAGTTGTGCCCCTTTCGCCACGCATTTCCTTTGATGCTTCGTCAATTTTTTCAGCACTAAAATCTTTTCCATTAATTTTTAAAATTTTATCTCCTGATTCAACACCAGCTCTGTCTGCTGGTGATCCTTTAATTGGCGAAATTACAGTTACAGTTCCATCTTCAGCAGGCGAAATTAAAACTCCAATCCCTTGGAATTTACCAGTCGTAGTTTCAGACAATTTTTTCATCTCGTCTTTTGTAAGATATTGTGAATAGGGGTCGCCCAATCCTGCAACTAAACCCTTTAATAGACCTGATTCTAAATTTTCATCTTTAATATCTTTGTTGTAAAGATAGTTTTCTCTAAGGTATTTTTCTAATACTATTACTTTTCCAAAATTTTCATTGGAACTTACAACTTGTCTAACTGTTAATATTCTAGTAACAAAAGCAGTTGTAACTACCAATAATACAACTGCTATAATTTTTAAAATTTTATTCTTTTTCATTAAACATAACCTAATGGATTTACAGTGGCTCCATTTACTCTCACTTCAAAATGCAAATGTGGTCCTGTGGAAAGACCAGTTGTTCCAACAAAAGAAACTACATCGCCAGCATTTACAGTATCACCAACAGATACATTTAATGCTGAACAATGGGCATAAACTGTAACAGTTTCGCCATGGTCAACCATTACTACATTTCCATAGCCGCTCATCGTCTTTGCCATAATTACTGTGCCAGATTTTGCAGCAACTACCGGAGTGCCACTTGGCGCAGGTATATCTATTCCAGAGTGGAATTTTATATATCCAAGGATTGGATGCACTCTATATCCATAAGGCGAAGAAATAGAATAGTGTCCGGGAACTGGCCATGTATATCTTTGACCATCTCTTGGACCAGAAGGCACAGAAATATCTGAGTGAACTCTTGCTGCACTTGCTCTTCTTGCCCTTTCCTTTGCGGCTTCTTCAGCCTTTTTTTGAATGGCAATTTCTTTTTGAAGTCTCAATATTTCTAAATCCAAACTTTCCCAATTTGATTGAGCTTCTTCAAATTCAGCCTTATATAGATCTAAGTTTGACTCCAATACTTTCATATATTTATTTTTTGCATCAATTGCCGCTTGGTATGATTGTCTTTCATTTTCTACTGCAGCCTTATTTGCAGAAACTTTTGCTCTGTCAATTTTAAGTTTTTCTTCAGTGTCCTTTATTGTGTCAATTTGTTCTTGTATAAATTCAATTAATTCTCTATCAGCTCTTGCGATAGATGAAATAATTTCGTTATTTCTAAGTAATTCTTCGATGTCTTTAGAGTTTAATATAACTTCAATATAATTTATATTGCCTCTCTTATACATTTCTCTAAGTCTAAGCCTAAGTGTATCTGTGTTTTCAGCTAAATTTGCCTGAGCTTTTTCTAATTTAGCTTGATTTTCTTTTATGTCATTGTTTAAATCAGAAATTTCCTTTTCTAAAGCTGAAATCTTAGAGGAAGTAACTTGAATCTTTTCATCTAAATTTTCAATTTCACTGGTAACTGATTTCTTTTCAGTTTCAGTACTTGAAATATTAGACTTTTGCTCCTTCATTTTATTATTTAATTTCACTTGCTCTTGCTTTTTTTTATCTCTTTCAATAGTTAGACTTTTAGAACTCTTTGCAATAGTGCCTGTTGGCATAGCCATAATTGCTGTAAGACATATTGCAAGAATCTTTTTCTTACTATACATTTCTATAACTCACCTACACATCCAAAAATTTCTTAGTAGAAAACAAACTTCCAAAAAAGCCTATTCCAACACCAATACATGCAAATATTATATATAAATCTTGTCTAATGGACAAAGCAGATATCATATCTACATTGATAATATCGCAAATCTGAGGATTCAATCTGTCAAATAAAATTTCATAAAGCCTCAAAGTTATAAATCCCGCTATAACTGCACCTACAATGCCAAAAATTATTCCGTCAATTAAAAAAGGTCCTCTAATATAAGTGTTTGTTGCACCAACATATTTCATAATACTAATTTCTTTTCTTCTATTGGAAATTGCAATCCTAATAGTATTGTGGATAATCAACACAGACACAAGAACTAGAATTAAAACAATGCCAGCTCCAACATATTTAACACCATTTTGTACCTTCATCATTTGAGTTACAAAGTCGTAATAATAATTGCAGTCTTCAACTATTGGAAGGCTCTTATATTTTTCTTCAACTTCCTTGCCATAGGATAATTCTTTCATCTCTACAGTTATTGATGCAGGTAGAGGATTGCCTCCAGGGATATTTTCTAGGATTTTAGATTTTTCTCCAAAATCTTCTTTAAATTCCTCTAAAGCCTCTTCCCTAGAAACATAGGAAACTTTTTTAACCTTCTTGTTGTCGTGAAGCTCGTCGATAAAGGCATTTACATCGCTAGGACTTGCATCATCCTTTAAGAAAAATACAACCTTATCTAACTTTTCTCCAGTTTGATAGACAATTCCATTTAAATTTAAAATCATTAGCATCACCACGCCAAAAAGTGTAAGCATGGCAGCAATGGAAATAATGGAAGTAAAGGACATAGTCTTATTTCTCCAGATACCTGAAAAAGATTCTTTAACAATATTAAAGAACTGTCGTATTATTTTCATAATATCCTCCCTCTTTAACATCAGAAACAATTTCTCCATTATCTAAAGTTACAACTCTCTTATTAAATTTATTTACTATATTAACTGCATGAGTCGCCATAATGACAGTTTTGCCGTCGTCGTTAATATTTTTTAGTGCCTGCATAATGTCCCATGCAGTGCTTTCATCAAGATTGCCCGTAGGTTCATCACATACGAGGTAAGTTGCCTTATTTACTATTGCTCTTGCAATGGAAACTCTTTGCGACTCGCCCCCTGATAATTCAGAAGGGTAGTTTTTTTTCTTGTCCCCAAGATTTACAAGGTCAAGTGCATAATCAACCTTTTCATTTATTTGCCTTTTTGACTCTCCAAGAATTTCTAGTGCAAATGCCACATTTTCATAGACAGTTTTTTTTTCTAATAATCTGTAATCTTGAAAGACAACAGAAATATTTCTTCTGAGTTTGGGTATCATATATTTAGATAGTTTTGTTATTTCATTTTCAGCAATGTAAATTTTTCCACGACTAACTTTTTCTTCTCGAATAAGAAGTTTAATCATAGTAGATTTACCAGCGCCCGATGGACCAACTAAAAACACGAAGTCCCCACGAGGTATCTCTATATTTACATTTGAAAGTGCAGTAACACCATTGTTATATTTCTTAAATACATTTTCAAATTTAATCATATCTACACCTTTCTATTACCTTTAACAATTATATTACAAAGTGGTTACAAATGTACAGTAATTTTATTAAAATTCTCTATTTTTTCAAATTTTCTGAATATTTTTAAAATAAAATAAAATTTTTT
>NZ_JBNPOJ010000037.1:0-6112 GCF_050315115.1 Peptoniphilus sp. SGI.035 | reverse complement strand
AATAAAAAGGCACATATTAATTTTTTATAATTAAAAAACCTGACTTACCCTATTAATAAGGTAGGTCAGGTTCCTTGTGTTTATTTAATCCAATAATCTTTAACCACTTCTTTAGATTACTTATTAAGCATTTCTAAATAATTTTCATTTGCTTTGGATAATTTTTTATAATATTCATCATAAGATTTGCTAAATTTTCTAATAAGCGGTATTGCAATTTCATAATATCCATTGTCTATCATATATTTTTGCAATCTATCTTGTATTTTCTTAGCTTCACTATTTAAATACTCATCACTTTTTTTATATTTTTCATAATAAGAAATAAATTTTTTATTATCTTTAAACCATTCTTTAGTATTATTCACTGCTTCAATTTTTGATTCATTAATTTTTTCTAAATCTGCCATAGAAAAAGATTTAGTTAAACTTTCGATGTATCTATTTTCCTCGTTTGATAGTTGAAACTCTGGTAAATTATCTAAGTAATTTATATATTTTTCAAAAGCTTCTTTTCCATCTTCTTCCAGATATTCATTTAAAAATATTTTGTAGGCTGAAAATAAAAGCTGTCCAAAATAACCAGGAAATTTATCCATTAATCTTTCGTATATAGTTTTATTAGCTTCTAACAAATCAAGCTCTTTACTTATAGTGTCCTGTTCTTCTCCATTAATGATAAGTTTAAGCACATCTCTTTTCTTTTTTTCAATATCTAATTCATATTCCTTGTTTCTTAAAATTGTAGCTAATGAAGAATCTTGTGAATGTAATATTTCTTTAATTTCAGCTACACTTAATCCAACTTTAGAAAATAAAGAAATTTCTTTTAAAATTTCGATATCTTGATCACTATAATCTCTATACCCATTTTCAAGTCTTTTGGGATTAATTAATCCCTTTTCCTCATAATATTCAATAGCCTTTCTTGTAAGACCCGTTCTATTTTGAACTTCACTTCTAAGCATAGTGTCCCTCCTCTATTTAAAGGATATCACTGCCCCTAAGGTACCAGTCAAATACTAATATTTATTATTTAACTTCCCGCCAAATATTACTTTACCAAAAATAATTAATTTCTATAATTCTTTAACTTGAAAAATAGATAACTTAGTATTTTTTCATCATTATCTTTTCCATATAATGATTTTATATGCTATTTATTTTTATCTAAAATATCAACTATTAACATACCAACAACTCCACCCATAACATTGGTTATTATATCAGTCGTATCTGAAACTCCAATTGAAAAAATAAATTGCACAGTTTCAAAAAATAAACTAACTAATAAAAATATACAGAATCCAAATTTGATATTACAATCCAATTTTCTTAATAAAATGCCAAAAGGTAAAAAAGCCACCATATTAAATATTGGTTCTAACCAAAACAAATCGCCTTCTATAACATTGTCATATCTAAAAGGTACTAAATTAATTTCTCTTACTCTCCTAATTCCACTAATGAAAAATCCAAGCTTGAATAGCATCAACCAACATAGCAAAATTATATATATAACTAATAGAATTTTTAGTATTTTTTTCCTTTTAATATAACTCACCTCACAAGCTGTTGTTAATTTCACTTTTTGATATTACAATCTATAATTTTATTTTCTTGACATCAATACTACATTCTCCAAGTGCCTTGAGCGGTCAGTATGGATAAATTTCAATGTTTTTCAAAAGCCTCGTATATGGGAATATTTCCATAACTAACATGTGATTTATTATAAGTCTAAAATATTATTATCTAGTGAAAATTTTAAATAAATTATTCGTTATTTATCATATTTTCCTTTAAATGAGTTTGTTCTATATGCGTGAAATTTAATTTACATCTCTTATTCTAACACCTTCAAAGTAAATTTTATATTAATTTCTATGAATTTGTATTTATTGTTTGCTTAAATATTTAATTGTTTTTTTATTTGAAAGCTGCTAAATTATTATGATGTAATAATTATGGAATAAGCATTATAATACGCTTTATGGCTAATTTCTTCATTCAAAAACACACCTTCGTTCTGTATTAAGGAGGTTTATATTGTACTGTTAACTATATTTTAGATCTACTTTTAATTCTTATTAGTCTTATATATGAACTTCAAATGCTGACTTAAATGTAATATATGAACTCTATGTCTATATATTTATTTAATAATTATAAAACATTTTTTCAATGTGATTGTTTAAAAAACATTGCTTTTGGATATATAAAATGAAAGATTATTGTTGTATTTTCATTATCTTGAAAGGAGAATAAATATAAAAAAAATATTTGTGTTTTTATTTACATTGGTTTTATGTGTCCTATCTTTGAATTTTTTCAATTCATGTCATGCATTAAGTGAAAATTTTAATTACTTTGACAACGTTATTTTTGAACCTTTAGATAGCAATGTTATAGAGTGGACTCCTGAAATTGGTCGTAATGACGAACAATTTGTTGATTCTATGATACAAAATAAAATTTCCTTCATACCTTTAGAATATAGGATAAAATATTTTGATGCACTTGAAAATTATTCTAAAAAAATGATTACTATCCCATCTAAAAAATCCAAAATTCCTGAAGTACATATACATACAGATATTCCATTAGAAATTTCTAAATTTCATAAATCTGAAGCAACTTCCGATTATATTTTTGCTTTGAATTGCTTAAAAACAGATAATGAGGTTCTTAAGCAAACCGTAAATGCAGCTTTCCCTTCTATACCTAAGGAATTAAAAGAACAATATTTTAATTCTTTATCCCAAACATCTAGTATCTCGGCTATTAGAGGTATATTTAGGGTAAATCGACTTCCTATTTCTTATCATTTTTATAATCATTCTCTTACTTCTTCTCCTTCTGACCTAAGATTTAATATTGTAGGTTATCCTGCTCAACTTGTAAATAGATATGATGGATATGGCATTGAATCAAATATAAAACAAGGAATGTATGTTTCCCAATTTAATTTAGATGTGGCAAACTTTGGTTATTCTGGAAATGACGAGTTAAATCAAGATGGATTCCATTTTGAGTTCGCTTTAAACTCAGATTTAGGGCTTGCAATTCATGGTACAACAAACTTACGTTATCATAGAATGTACTATGGTAAAACATTTTTTCGCCTATATGATGTCTATGATTTTAACACTATGTACAATTACCTTATTCAATTTTTAAACCCCATAAATAATACTCATACATTTAATGTGTATATTGATGGACTTGTAATTGAACGTAATTTAGAATAATCCTAGGATATATACATGAATAAAATCAAATTTCCTCATATAAACTATTATAGGCTTATTAAAATAGGAATTTTTCTATTTTTAATCAGTCCTCTAAACTCTGCTTTGGCTATGTTTTTTCAGGGTCCTACATATCAATGGCTATTTCGAATTTTCTTCATTCTGCTTTCAATTATAGGCTTAATAGTAGGATTTATTCTCTTTTGGTACTTACTTTTCTCAACTTTGTTTTTCTTTTTGAAAAAAGATAGAGAAAACGCAAGAGCCCACTTGGTCTACTTTTTGGTCTTAGCTTTATTGCCCCTTATCCCTATTTTGCTTAGTCTATTTTTGGAATTCAGCCAATCCGGTTTACAATCTCTACATGAAATAGAAAAACTTTTTTATCCAGCAGGAGGAAAAGCTTACACAGAATTTTTGCCTGTTCTTTTAGAAGAGTTAAAAAAAATCCTCAATAATCCATCCTATATCATTCCTTACGATTAATATTTAAAACAATAAACTAACAATTAAGCAAAGGATAAAACTTATATTTTGTACTTTGCTTATTTTCTTATTTATGATAATTTATAAAAATGATTGGGACACAAATAAATAAAAAAATACCTAAGGGTATTTCTTAAACCCAAAAGTCCTTATAAATTGTTTATTTAATTTTGTTAAGAAGAGCCACAGATTCTGAATGCGTTGTCTTTTGATTGGGAACATAATTTTTTATCCTCGTCATTCTTGTAGGAACACAATTTATTAATGTCATTGTCTTTGGCATTTTTTCTTTTATCTTTAAAGTTATTAGAATCTTGACTATCTTTAACTCCTGTTTTGAAATAGAATGTTAAGTCATATGGATGAACTGTTCCGTCTTTGTCGATTCTACCCACCACGACTTTATCAACTATGCTTTCAAATACTGTTCTGTTAAATTCCTCTATAATTTCTCTATTCTCTAAGATCTTTTTAAATTGCTTTAATCTTTCTTTAATAGAGTTTTCATCTTTGATGGTTAGCTCTAGTGTTTTCTTTTCATCAAGTAATTTTTCTTTTTGCTTTGTAAGTTTTTTATACTTTTTAGCATAAACTTCTTCATCTATACTATCTTCTAAATGAAGATCAACTAACTTTCTTTCTTGACTAATGATTCTATTTAATTGGTTTTCTATCTTTTTCAAATCTTTGACTAAAGTATTATCATTTATTTCTTCTTCTACAATTTTTAAAAGGTCATCTATTACTGTTGAATCTGCATGGCATAATTGCCTATAGCTTTCAACAAATGCTTTTTCTATTGCTGCTTCTTGTATTCCCTTTGAATTAGGGCAATATTTTTTACCTTTTTTTGTTGACCTTATACATTGCCAGTTAATTTTTTTGTAAATTGAACTTGTGTGCCAAGTTCTTCTTGAAAGTATTTCACCACAAAATCCACATTCCAGCATACTTGAAAAAGCATATTGCCTTGATAGTTTTTCTCTTTTTCTATCCTTGTTAGCAATAGTGTTTCTATTTTGTGCTCTCCTGAGTCTGATCTCTTGTGCTTTTTCAAAGTCTTCTTTTGATATAATTGGCTCGTGATGATTTTCAATGTGGTATTTATCAGATTCACCAAAGTTTGCTAGTCTTCTTTTTGTTATAGGATCAACTGTAAAAGTTTTTCCCATTAGTATATCTCCAATATACTTTTCATTTTTAATTATTCCCAACACTGTAGTATCAGACCATTTTGTTTTACCTCTAGGGGTGAGATATCCTTGTTCTTCTAGTTCCCTGCCAATGACTGAGCCACCATTGCCCTCTAAATATCTTTTAAAGATGTATCTAACAATCTTAGCTTCTTCTTCATTTATAGAGATACTTTTTGTTGTAGGATCATAGTCGTATCCAAGGCAACCTTGAAAACCAATAAGCTCCCCCTTTTCCATTTTCATTTTCAGTCCTTTTTTTACATGGGCTGAGGTATTTTCTACTTCTTGTTGAGCTACTGAACTTAATATTGTTAGTAATAGCTCTCCATCCATTGTCAAAGTATCTATATTTTCTTCTTCAAATACTACACCAACATTGTTTTCCTTTAATAGTCTTACATACTTTAAGGTATCTAATGTATTTCTTGCAAATCTTGATATAGATTTAGTAATTATCATGTCTATATCTCCATTTTGGCAATCACTTATTAGTCTCATGAAATCTGCTCTTTTAGTAGCAGTTGTTCCTGTTGTTGCTTCATCTGCATATATACCAGCCAAAGTCCAATTCTTATTATTTTTTATTAGATTTGTATAATAATCAACTTGCGATTTATATGATTCAAGTTGGTCTTTACTATCAGTGCTAACTCGACAATATGCTGCAACACGTTTTAAATCTAAATGTAGTGAATTTCTATTTCTAGCTCCAGTATTTGAAGCTTTTATTACTTTTACTTTAGTATTCATTTTACCTCCTTCCCATTTTGTATCTTTCTACAGTGTTATTATATCACGAGATTAACTACTTTCTATCCATCTTCTTATAATCATTTTCTAACTTGTTCTTAATTTTTGTGTATTCCTTATCATTAATTAATTTAAGATCATAAAGTCTACATAACATTGCAAGTCTCATACTATAAATCTTTATTGCTTCCATTTTAACCTCCTGTGTAAGTTAATTTTTTGCCTTGGTAAGTTGTTTAGATTTAAAATATACTAATCTCACCTAAGCATCTTCAATAATATTGGCACTTCAAAGTATTTTGATTTTTATAGAAAGATGACAAAATACCCCTCACTTTATAAAGGAAAATTTGCCCTCTTTGGTAACCAAAATTTTTATTTTTTATAGTATTTTTGAGTTTTAATGATTAATTTGAACATAAAAAAGAG
>NZ_JBNPOJ010000036.1:0-6499 GCF_050315115.1 Peptoniphilus sp. SGI.035 | reverse complement strand
TTATTTTTTATACTTTTCTAAGTCTTCAATTTTAACATGGTGAAAACTTACATTGAAATCACTCAAGTCTACTATCTTATCCATTGTGAAACGAAACTTGTCTATGTCGCCAGTAATATAGAAGTCAATAGTTCTATTTGGAATTTCTTCATTACCTATATTTAAAATATTAATGGCATCTGAAACAGTTTTATAAGCTGGGTCTACCATTAAAACTTTTTTGCCTTGTCTTTTAAAAATTCTCTTAAAAGAATCTTCAACAATTGGATAATGAGTGCAAGCAAGAATCATGGTGTCGAAATCATAATCTCCAAACTCGTCTAAATATTTTTCTACAATTGCATCTATATGGTCGTCTTCAAGCTCTCCTCTTTCAATGGCAAGTGTAAGCTCTGGGCAATAGACTGAATTTAGTTCAAGAGATGGATCCATATTTTTTAAAACTTTATCATAAATTCCACTTTGTACACAAGATTTTGTAGCAACTAAAGCAACCTTTTTGTTCTTAGTCCTTTCAATTGCATTCATGCTTCCTGGTTCAACTACACCAATAATTGGATAATTGTAAATAGAATTTGCATCTTTAAGTCCATGACTCGTTGCAGTATTGCAAGCGATTATAGAAAGATCAACACCTAAGTCTTCAAAGAAACCCATAACTTCAATTGTGTATTCTCTTATTTCCTCGTCTTTTCTTGCGCCATAAGGCATTCTCATGGTATCTCCAAAGAAAGCAAAATTTTTATTTTTTATTTTATTTAAAGCAACTTTTAAAACAGAAAGTCCTCCAACTCCACTATCATAAAAGCCAATCAAATCTTTTTTCATTAAATCACCAACTCTTTTATTATAATACTATACATGATGAAAAACAAAAATAATACAAATTTCTTTAAAAAAAGTCTGTAAACATTAAATTTACAGACTTATAAGTGGTGCACCTTTACGGACTCGAACCGTAGGCCCACTGATTAAGAGTCAGTTGCTCTACCAACTGAGCTAAAGGTGCAAAATTTACAATTTCATTATGAAATTTTTACATTGTCGATGCAACAGAAATAATTATAAATAAAAAAAATTCTATTGTCAAGCATTTTTTTAAATTCTAAACATTTTATAATCTGCTTGTTCTTCAAACATAGAATATAAATTTTCAATAGTTTTTTCGCTGGCTTTTTTTGCTTCAGCAGGTTTCTTTTCCTCAATTAAATTATATATTTTTTGCAAATTATCGTAATGCTTTCTGTAATTTTTCTTTTCTTTAAATATAAAATTCCCAAATCTATACAGTCTCTTGTTAATCATATTCATAACTTCAACTAAAATTTCATTGTTGAGAGAACTGACAAGTGCCATATTCCATTCGATAATTAAATTTTGAGCCAATTCTTCATCTTTATTGTCAATTGCAATTCTAAGATCTTCATTAATCTTTTGAAAATACTCAGTTTTTTCATTAAGACCTTTTTTCGCTAAAAGTTCCACTGCAAGAGGTTCCAATGACTTCCTAACAATATAAAGATTTTTTGCCTCTTTTACAGAAATTTTAGAAACAATAAAAGACTTCCTTGGAAAACTTGTTACAAGTCCATCTTCTTCTAATTTTTTTAATGCTTCTCTAACTGGAGTTCTACTGACGCCGAGATTAGAAGCGATTTCCATTTCTATTAACTTATCTCCTGGAAGTAATATGTTTTTTAAAATTTTTTCCTTTAAATCCCTATAAACTAAATTACTAAGAGATTTTTTATTGCTTCGAAGATCCAAAAAGTCCACTCCCCTATTCATTGAAATGTTTTCCTTTGCGGCGATAAATCTTTTTTTAATTATATCACATAAAATGTACTTTAAAGCTAAAATAATTATAATAATTTACAAAAAGTTTACTAATTAAGTTATTGGGTAAACTAATGATATTAACAACAGGAGGATAATAATATGAAAAAGAAATTTTTAGCGATAATTTTAGGACTTACTTTAGCACTTACACTATCAGCTTGTTCTAGCGGAAAAAATAAAACTACAGAAGATACAAAAAATAATGCAGCTGTAATTACTAATAAAGTAGAAAAAAATGAAAAAACTGGAGCTGTTGATAAGGACAACTCCAAAGTAGCTTCAAACAATAGCATAATGAAATCTCTCTCAGATGCAAAAATGACAAAGGAAGAAGCCTTTGAAGAATTTAAAAAATTACACGTTGACGCAAAAATTGAATCTCTAAAATTAAAAACTGAAGGTAGAGCTTTATTTTATGAAATTGATGGATATGATGCTGAAAAAGAATACGAAGTTACATTTAATGCAGAAACCAAGGAAGTTATTAAAAACGAATTTGAAACAGAAAAGAAACAGGACAATGTGTCTGACCTTCAAAAAAATCTATTGTCATCAGTAGACGAATTGATAAAAAAATCAGTAGCAGAAGCAGGCAAAGGCTATGCTGCAAAAGAGTATTCAGTTGAATATGACGACGGTAAATATGTAGTTGAAATTGAAGTTGAAAAAGATGGCACAGATATTTCCTACAAGTACGACGTGACATCTGGTGAATTAATTCAAAAAGATATGTTAACTAAAAAAGAGGGCTAACCCTCTTTTAAATATTTTTAAAAATTCTTTCCATTGGCTTTAAAACTACAAGCACAATCACTGATGAAACTGCAATTTGAATAATGTTTCCAGGGATTGACGCAAGTGGAGTAACAAAAGACGAAAGGATAAATATTTCTCCAATGTAGTAAACTAAAACCTTTACTATGGTAACAAGCACAAAGGAAATTAATAAATTTTTTATTTTCAAGTGTTTGTAATTAAATTCATTTAGTATGTAACCCATGATTAGTGCTGATATAACTGTCATTGGGGACCACATTACCCATCCACTTGTCAAGTCAAAAAGTCCCATTCCAAGTGCACCTGCTGTCATGCCAATTCTTTTGTCGAAAAATATTGCAGCTAAAAAGAAGGGAACATTGCCAAGGTGAATAAGTCCTCCATTTGGTGCAAAGGGCAGCTGAATTTTCACGATCCATGTAAATACATAGACAAGTGCAATAAAAAGTGATGTAATAACTAAGTCTTTTACTTTGAAATTTTTCATATTTGCTCCTTTTATTAATATAAGTTTTATGATAACACTATTTTTGTCTTATATAAAGATAAAAGACCTATAAAGGCTGTATTAAATTAGAAATCAATAGTGGAAATCTAATTAAAAAGTCTTTAAATGGCAATATAAAAGGCTATGATTTTTAACGCTCATAGCCTTTTATTTTATATTTTAAAAAATTTATTCATCTACCATTTTTAGACCACTTCTCATTGCAAGCATGATTCCAAGTATCATAAATATGAATACCACAAAAATTGGAATATAATTAATATTTAAGATAAGCTCTTTTATTGCAAAAGACAATTTATAATCACTTCTATATGCCCTTGCGGCTATTCCTGCAAAAAACATCAGTATATAAGCTAATAAAATTTTTGCAAATAAGATTTTCCCTTCTAAAAAGACCATTTTATTCATTTGCTTTTCTGTCATACCTGTCGTCGATAAAAGTTTGAAATCAGTGTTTCTCGCTCTAAGATTTCCTTTGAAACTATTGTAAGCGTTAGAAAGAGCGATGGTTATAAGAATAATTTGGATGGCTAAATTCATTAAACCTACATTTCTTCTCTCTTCTTTATCCATGGCTGCCCTTATAATATCTGTAGTGGTTCTGTGGTCTGACTTTGAAACATAGCTAGAAATTATATTTTCAGCTTCTTCAAAAACTTTTTCTTTATTATTTTCTGCTTTAATTTTTACAAAGTAATAGTAAACGGGGTGTGATTTATCTATTCCATATTTGTCTATAAATTCTTTAAAATTACTTTCGCCGGTGAATATGGCTATTTCATTACTACTATATGCTTCTAAATCATAGGGCATTTCATCTATCATTCCATCTACCTTCACTGCCATTGGCTCTGCATCCTTATTATATTTTAAAGAAAGCTCTCCCATCTTCTTTTCTGAAATTTTTATATATTTTCTAAAGGCGTAAGGAGTTTTATCATCTTTTGCTATCTTATTAAGCAATAAATAAGAGGCGTTTGAAATATTATTTTCTTTTAAAAGCTTTTCAAAATCTTCGTCTGTCAAGGCGTATATCCTTGCATATAATTTGTCCTTCGTTTTTTTGCCACTGTCTAAAGATTCTTTTAAATCCTTAGAAATAAAATCTTTATTGTCATCGACATAAAACTTTGTATCATTTCTTTGATAGATGTACAATTGGTCTATGCCTTTAACTTTTTCCATATCCTTCACAAAATTTTTGTCCAAAAAATTATCTACATAAATACTAGATCTAAAATTGTAAGGACTTTTGTAGTTATTATATTTTTCATTTAAAGCTCTATATGATTGGCTGACTAAAACTGTTGTCAAGACAAAGGCTGAAAGCGCCATTGAAAATACAATAATTCTATAAGTTGACCTATAAGATCTATAATAATCTTTTGCAAGAGTTTTTTCTATTGGACCATTTATTTTTGACTTGCCCAATTTAATATTTTTTTCTGTAATTCCATTTAGACCTTCAATAATTTTTAATTTAGAACTTCTCTTCGCTGGAATTTTTGCTGAAAAATAAACAATTAGTAGCGATAGCAAGACAATGATTATAATAGATTCTACCCTTGGTAATATAAAGTGAAAGTCTGGAGATTTTAAAATTTCTCCTAAAATTTTAGATATGTTTTTATATGATATGGAGTTATTAAGCCACATTAAATACATAAGTAGGTTAGCAAAAGCCCAAGACAAAATTGTTCCAAGTGCTATTGGAAGAGTTGAAAGTTTTAATGCTTTGAGCCTAACCATTTTTTTAACTTGTCTTTTCGTCATACCTACACTTTTTAATAGAGCAATCTCGTGCAAATCTCTATTATTCCAAACATTAAAAGCACCATATATGATAAAGGCAAAAAGTATGCAAAGAAGGAAGGCTGCTCCATATTTCTCAATTGCTGAATTCATTACATTTTTAGGAGGAATAATCCCTCCAGGATAAACCATCTTATATTCCAAAATATCTCTATTATAAAATAATCTTCCAATATCCAAGGCATGCTTTTCATCAATATTCATCTCAGATAAAATCTCTCTAGTCTTAGTATAAGTATCCCTTACATTTTTAAACCAAATTTGTGCTTCAATTCCACCGCTATCCTTATACAAGTCTTCCTTTTTATCACTAGCAGCTATACCTATTAGCAAAGATTCTTCAAAGGAATAGCCAAAATCATCGTAAATGCCAACTATTGTATAAGTTTTTCCCTTTATTTTTAATTCTGAGCCTAAATTGTATTCTCTATTTTTTATTAAAAATTCTTCTGGAACTAAAAGTTCATTTGTATTTTCTGGTCTTCTTCCTTTTTTTATTTCATAGGATAAAAGATTATTTTTGTCCCCATTTTCAAAAATACTTGCCTTTAAATCTGTCTTTATAATTTTATTGAAAGAAATCTTTTTTATATCTTTATCCTTTTTTAATTCATCATAAAAATTTTTATCAATTTCCGATATTGAAACATGATAGTCGCCGAAGCTACTCTTTACATAATTATATTGATCAATTCTTAGCGAATCATAAATAAAAATAAGGGTCCCTAAAAGAATAACTGCCAATAGAATTGAAACCTTAATTGCTAATGTGTCCTTTTTATTATTTTTTACTGCTGCATCGGCAAGTTCATTAATAATTTTCATAAGACTCATCTCCTAAAAAATTTAATCTGCCATCCACCATCTTATAAACTTTATTGCAAGAATTTGCAACTTTTTCATCGTGAGTTATTATCATGATCGTGGAATTTAATCTTTTGTTTACAAGTCTAAATAGTCCCGTAATTTCTTCTGAATTTCTTCTATCTAAATTACCTGTGGGCTCATCTGCTAAAATTATAGCTGGTCTTGTAACAAGACTTCTGGCAATGGCAACCCTCTGTTGCTCGCCACCAGATAATTGTTTCGGATATCTGTCGAGTTTATCCTCAATTCCTAAAAGAGATAAAATATCTTTGAAGTATTTTTCATCTACTTTCTTATTGTCCAATAAAAGAGGAAGTAATATATTCTTTCTAATATTAATATTGGGAATTAAATTAAAAAATTGATAAACGACGCCAATATTTCTCCTGCGAAATATAGTCATTTCGTCTTTATTAAGTTTGGTAATATTTTTATCCTGAATAAAGATATCTCCGCTTGTAGGCGTATCTACTCCTGCAAGAAGGTGAAGCAAAGTAGATTTTCCCGAACCGCTGTCGCCAATAATTGCTACTAGGTCTCCCTTTTCCATTTCAAAATTCACATTTGAAAGAGCCTTTACTTCTACTCCATTATTATATGTCCTTGATAAATCTACAGTTTTAACTATCATAAAAATCCTCCTTAATCTTATTTAGATAATAATAGATTTAAGTGACTGGAAAGTGACTAGAAAAA
>NZ_JBNPOJ010000035.1:0-6911 GCF_050315115.1 Peptoniphilus sp. SGI.035 | reverse complement strand
AATTCTTGACTAATTCCAAAGAATAAAATACAAATGAGAGCAGGCAACTGCTCTTCAAAACCATAAAAAAGCGGGCAAAATAGCCTGCTTTTTTGCATTTAAATAGCTAAAACAAGAAAAGCTATAGTCTAGATTCACTAAAAAGATAGTGTAAAATTCTATAATAAATAACAAAAAGAAATAGACAAATATAATTTGATTATTCTAATAAAAATAGCATTCATATAGCACCTATTCAATATAAAAAGTATTATACAAACAATAAAAGAAACATAGGGAAGTACAGTATATAGATAGCCTTTAGGATTAGATTTTATGACAAAGTGTCAAATTTCACAAGATTTAGTCAAAATTACAGAAGATTCAAAGACATAAAGCTATTAGATTCAATAATAGATAATAATATACATAAAAACAATTAAAAAAAGATTATTACGAAGAATTTATCATAACTTAAACTTAACTAAGCATGACTGAAAAGCACAAAAAATAAAAAATGTATAGAAAAAATTATCTCATAACTTACTAAAAGAGCTTTATTTGATTTGATAATTTATTTTTATAATAAAAAAAGTGAATTTCTTTTAATATTATGTTGACATAGTAAAGCAATAGATGTATACTTCTAGTATACATGAAATTGTTTTCATGAGAAAGAGAGGAGAGGTATTTTGAAATTAACAAAAGATCAACAAGATTTATTAGATGGCAAGTACGGTGAAGGTGCTAAACTTGCAATGAAAGTACAAGTTGCAATAGGAGAATCTTTTGGGGCAGAGAGGATGGTTCCAATAACAAGAGCTCACGTAGCATTAAGTAATCAAGATGCAGATTTATGGTTAGCGGAAAAAATGGTCAATTTAGGAGCTCGTTGTAGAGTTTCACCAACAGTTAATCCAGGATGGGGAATTCCTTATTTTAAGGAAAGAAATATGGGGGATAAGGAAGATTATGAGATGATGCAAAGGACTCATGAAGCATATAAAAAATTAGGTGCAACATTGAGTTATAACTGTACTCCATACATAGATACAAATGTGCCTAATTTTGGAGAAATCACAGCTTTTTCTGAGTCTAGTGCTACGCCTTATGTAAATTCAGTGTGGGGTGCGAGATCAAACAGAGAAGGAGCTAACTCAGCTTTATTTGCTGCAATAACTGGATATGTACCAGAGTACGGTTTACTTTTAGATGAGAATAGAAAGGGAACTATTTTGGTAGAGGTAAAAGCTGATATGGATAATGACTATGATTATCATATGTTGGGGATGTGTGGTAAAAAGATAGGTCATGGAATTCCCGTTTTTGTAGGTTTGCCAGAACATATTAGTAAAGAAGCGTTAAGGAATTTGGGGGCCCAACTAAATACATCTGGAGCATATGATATGTATCATATAGTTGGTTTTACTCCAGAAGCTCAAACTCTAGAAATGGCTTTTGGTGGAAAAGAACCAGAAAGAAAAGTAACAATAACAAATGAGGATTTTGAAGAAGTGTTAAAGGATATTTCTTTAGAAGGAGAAAGAGAAATTGACTTTGCTATGTTTGGTTGTCCTCATTTTACACTTGATGAAGTAAGGCATATCTCTGAAAGAATTAATGGTAGGAAGTTAGAAAAGGAAATGTGGATTTTAGTTTCATCTCATGTAAAACATCTTTGTGATATTATGGGATATTCTGAAATCATGGAAAAACTTGGGGCTCATATTGTACCTAGTACTTGTCCAGATCAACCAATTTGGAAATTTTTAAAAGGAAAAGTTGGGGTAACAGAATCTCCTAAATGTGCTTATTATCCTAAACGAAGAGGAATTGATTTTGTGATAAGAGATTTAGACACATGTATTGATGCAGCATTAACAGGGAGGGTTAAATAATGAGTAGAGTTTATAAATGTCATAAAATATCTGATGGAAGAGTAGAAGCAGAAGTAACTATATCCAAAGATCCAATAATGTTTTATTTATTAGAACCAGGAACAGGGAAAATGATTGAACCTAACCATGATTTTACTGGAAGGAGTATGTCTGGAAAAATTTTAGTATTTCCATCAGGAAAAGGAAGTTCAGTTGTTCAAGCCGATGGTTTATTCCAATTAATGAAATATAATAATCAGCCTGCTGGGATGATTGTGAAGTATCCAGAAACAGTTTTAGTAACAAGTGCTATTATTTTCGAAATACCACTAGTAGACAAAGTTGATACAGAGTTCTACGAAGATATTAAAGAAGGTGATAGGATTATAATTGATGCAAATAAAGAAGAAATAACGATTTTATAATAATTAAGGAGATATTATGAAAAAGATTTTAAAAATTATAACAATTTTATTAGTTGCTGTTGCTATTACAGCTTGTGGAAGTAAAGGTAAGGCTAACAAGACATCTGATACGGCAGAAAGTACAAAAGCAGCAAAAGGAGATGTAATAATTAAAATAGGTCATGTTGAACCTGAAAGTAGGTCAACTCATAAGGCTTTGCTGAATTTCAAAAAGAATGTTGAAGAAAAAAGTAAGGGAAAAATTGGTATAGAGATTTATCCAAATGGTTCCTTAGGTGGAGATGTTCAAATGACAGAATCTGTAGCTATGGGGACATTACAATCAACATTGCCATCAACTTCTGTTCTAACAACATATTCAGAAGAATTTGGTATTTTAGATATGCCTTATCTTTTTAAAAATAGTGAATCTGCTTTTGCTGCGTTAGATGGAGAAGTAGGAGAATATTTTAATAAAAAGTTAGAGGAACAAGGAATTCATTGTTTAGGCTATGCGTATAATGGACCTAGATCAACAACAACAAATTCAGGACCTATTGAAAAACCTGAAGATTTAAAGGGAGTCAAAATGAGAGTTATGGAGAGTCCAATATTTATTGACTTTTATAAAACATTAGGAGCAAATCCTACTCCAATGAGCTTTACAGAATTGTACACAGGTTTACAACAAGGAACTGTAGAAGCACAAGAAAATCCACCATCTTTAACATTTGCAAATAAATTTTATGAGGTTCAAAAGTATCAAACTATTGATGAACACGTTCATAACTTTTTGCCATTTTTAATTAATAAAAATGTCTATGACTCTTTGGACAAAGATATGCAAGAATTGCTTGAAAATGAAGCAAAAGTTTTTGTTGCAGAACAAAGGAAAATGGAATTAGAAGATAACGTTAAAGCGATTAAAGATCTTGAAACAGAAGGAAAACTTACAACTAATGTATTTAGCGATGATCAAAAGTTAGAATTCAGAAAAGCTTTACAACCAATGTATGATAAATATCAAAAACAATTTGGAGAAGAATTATTCAATTTATGTGAAAAGTATAATAAATAAACAACTATAATTTAGAAGAATTGGATATATCCAATTCTTCTAAAAGGAGTAAAAATATGAGAAATTTTTTAAAAAAATTCAATAAGATTGAAGAAATTGTCCTAGTAAGTAGTTTAGTTATTAATGTTGCGATAGTATTTATGCAAGTTATAATGAGATATTTCTTTAATACATCGTTAGCATGGTCTGAGGAACTGTCTAGATACATATTTATTTGGCAAGTATGGCTTGGAAGTAGTATAGCATATGTTGACAATCAACATATTAGAGTGGACTTGATATTTAGCATTTTTAAATCAAAAAAAGTTCATAAAATTTTACACTTAATAATTAATATTATATGGCTTACTTTTAATGTATTTTTAGTCTATGTAGGAATAAAACTTCTTAAATCTATGAGCGCAAGAAATGCATTATCATCAGGGATGCGTTTGCCATTGGTATATGTATATTCAGCACTCCCTGTGTCATCTTTTATTCTAGTTTTTAGAATTTTTTTTGATACTATAGATACTATTACAGGAAAAAAAGAAGGTATAATAAATAACGAAGAAATTGAGGAGATTTAGTATGGAGTCAATGGTATTATTTGGAATATTTTTCGTGTTATTAATATTGGGAGTTCCAATAGGATATGCAATAGGTATTTCTACTTTAGTAAACATTGTAAGTTTTACTGATATGCCAACAATGATGATTGCCCAGAATTCAATTGCTGGCGTAGATTCTTTTCCTTTATTAGCTATTCCATTTTTTATGTTAGCTGGAAATTTGATGAGTAGTGGAGGAATAGCAAAGAGACTAGTAGATTTCTTTCAATCTTTTATTGGACATATAACTGGCGGATTGGGTATGGTTACAATTGTAGTTTGTATGTTTTTTGCTGCAATATCCGGATCAGCAGTCGCAACAGTTTCTGCAGTTGGAGCATTTATGATTCCGCAGATGGTTAATCATGGATATAGTAAAGGATTTTCAACAGCTCTAACAGCTGCAGCAGGTACAATAGGAGTTATTATACCACCTAGTGTTCCTTTTGTAATATATGGTGTTGTTTCAGGAGCATCAATAACACAAATGTTTACAGCTGGTTTCTTGCCAGGGATTTTAATGGGCATAGCATTAATGATTGTATGTTATATTGTATCAAAGAAAAATGGGTATAAAGGTAATGAAAATAGAAAAAGTCTGAAAGAAATATTTCATTCTTTTATTGATGCATTTTGGGCTATAATGTCTCCAGTAATAATTTTAGGTGGAATTTATGCAGGAGTATTTACTCCAACAGAAGCGGCTGTTGTTTCGGTAGTATATTCGTTTGTAGTAGGTGTTTTTGTTTATAAAGAATTAAATTTGAAGGAAGCGTATAAGTCTTTTAGAGATGCTATAGTAGTTAATGGGGCAACTACTTTTATGGTAGGATTGTCTACAGCATTTGCTGCGTTGTTAACAATGGAACAAATTCCTATGAAAATAGCAATGTTTATTACATCTCTTAGTGATAATGGTATCGTTATTTTAATTTTAATTAATATATTCCTAATTATTGTAGGAATGTTTATTGATAATATACCTGGTACAATTATCCTGACACCTATATTATTACCAATTGTTTTAAGATTAGGAATGAGTCCAATAACTTTTGGTATAATGCTAACTATGAATTTAGCTATTGGTTTTTGTACACCTCCTTATGGAATCAATTTATTTGTTGCAACGGCTATTTCTAAGGTAGGAATGAGTGTATTGACAAAAGAAATAATAAAATTCATATTAGCTTTAATTGTTGTATTAATGTTAGTTACGTTTGTACCATTAATTACAAATGTATTTTTATAAAAGGAGATTTATTAAAATGTTAATTTGGATTATAGATGAAGAGTGGACTAATTACGATTTGGAAAAAGAGTATTTGCCAAAAGCTTTTGAAAATGTTGAAATAAGGATTTCAAATTATGATTATGAAAAAGATCTTGAGGAGTTCGGAAGTAAAGTTGATGCTATTTTAGCACAAGTTTACGCGGATATTCCTAGAAAAACAATAGAAAAACTGGATAATTGTAAAGTCATATCGACATATGGAGGAGGATATGATAGGATTGATCTAGAAGCATGCAAAGAAAAAGGAATAAGAGTTACAAATATACAGGGATATTGTGCTGAAGACTTAGCAGATTACACTCTTGCAGCTATTTATTACTATAATAAGAGAATACAGTTTTATTCTGATACATGTTTAGAGAATGTAAAAAATGGTAAGTGGGGCTCTCTTGTAATAGAAGAACCTAGACATAGAATTTCGAAAGAGAACCTTGTCATTGTTGGATTTGGAGCTATAGGAAAAGCTATAGCTAATAAGGTTAAGCCTGTTGGAATTAATGTTTATGCCATTGATGATTTTTTAAGTGAAGCAGAGATAGCTAAATATGGAGTTAAAAAAGTATCTTGGGAAGAAGGATTTAAAATTGCGGATTATGTTAGTGTAAATTTAAAAGGAATTGATGCTAATAAAGATAAAATCACTATGAATGAATTTAAAATGATGAAAAAGACCGCTCATATAATTAATACTTCTAGAGGCAAAATTATAAAAGAAACAGATTTGATTGAGGCAATTAAAAACAAAGAAATAGAAGGTGCTATTTTAGATGTTGTGGCTAATGAGCCTCCTAATGGGAATGAAAAAATTTTTAATCAAAAAGGTATTTTGGTAACACCTCATATTTCTTATATTTCAATAGAGTCTATGAAAGCTTTAAAAGAATTTGCATTAGGAAATTTAGAGGCTGTTTTAAAAGGTGAAACTCCGAGAGATCCTGTTATTTAAGGACCTGTTTTTTAAACTAATTAAGTGGGGTTGTAATGACGAGAGTAAAATTAAAAAGTAGGGAAACTCTTTCAGATAAAGCTTATAGATTCATAAGAAATTCGATAATATCGGGTGATGTAAAGGGTGGAGAATTATTAACTGAAAAAAGCATTGGAGAACAATTAAACATGAGTAGAACTCCAGTTAAAAGAGCACTCACTAGATTAGAACAAGAAGGATATTTGAAAAGTGTAGATGGAGTGGGCACAATTGTACTAGAATTATCTCTAAAAGATTTATCTGATATTTATGAGGTTAGAATTGCCATTGAAAAAATAGCAATGAGAACTTCAATAAAAAATATAAAGGATTATGAAATTAATAAATTAGAAAGAGATTTATATAAAATATTAGAAGATAAAAGTAATAATAAATATATTTCTGAGAAATATTTGATAAGTAAAGATGAAGAAACTCACAGGCTTATTTTAGAAAATTCTGCGAATAATTATATTAAAACTATTTATTCGAGTATAAAAGGACAAATTGATAGATATCAACATGAAGCTTATGCCTTAACGGATACAACGGTGGAAAGTACTAAATACCATTTAGAAATATTAAAATGTATAAAGAATAGAAATTTAGAAGAAGCACAAGATATTTTAGAAAAGCATTTAAAATGGTCATATGAGGTTTTAGTAAATGAATTTACAAGATTAATTTAATAATGAAGAGTTTTTAGGAGTCTGATTATTTTAAAT
>NZ_JBNPOJ010000034.1:0-7413 GCF_050315115.1 Peptoniphilus sp. SGI.035 | reverse complement strand
TTTTAATTAGGTTTTAGTATAAAGATTTATTTTTAAACTTAAATTATATGAATACAAAAAAATTCGGCTATATTAAATGATATAACCGAATTAAATATTCACACCGCTTTGGCATTATTAGTTAGCGGATTTTTCTTTAATTTCTCTAATCTTTGCCATAGATTCAATAATAGAATCTGCAAGAGCTTCCATGTCGTTTTCGTTAGCCTTGTTAAGTGCAGAGTTAAGTGTAACTCTTTCTGGAAGAACATCGAACATCTTAAGGTTTTCGTCGATGTATTCTTCAATTTTATCGCCAACTGTACAAGCCCAAGTACCATTTTCAATAATACCAACAGTTCTGTTTTGAACATTAAGAGCTTCAAGATCCATTAAGAAGTTCTTCATTACAGGATAAATACCTAAATTGTAAGTTACTGATGCAATTACAATGTGAGAGTACTTAAATGTGTCTGCAATTAGATAAGACATATGAGTGTTACTTACATCGTGAACTACTACATTAGTCATTCCTTTATCACAAAGTCTTGATGCAAGAGCTTGTGCTGCACGTTCAGTATTTCCATACATTGATGCGTAAACTATCATTACGCCTTCTTCTTCTGGTTCGTATCTTGACCACTTATCATATTTGTCGATGAACCAACCAAGATTTTCTCTCCAAACTGGTCCGTGAAGTGGACAAATCATTTTAATATCAACAGTAGATGCTTTTTTAAGAACATCTTGTACAAATGGACCATATTTTCCTACGATATTAGTTAAATATCTTCTTGCACTATCAAGCCAATCTCTTTCAAAATTAACTTCGTCAGCAAATAATTTTCCATCAAGTGTTCCAAAAGTACCAAATGCATCAGCTGCAAATAATACTCCGTCAGTTGTATCAAAACTTACAAGAACTTCTGGCCAGTGAACCATTGGTGCTTCTAAGAATACAAAATTATGCTTACCAAAGGAAATAGTATCTCCTTCAGCAACTATCATTGATTGTTCTTCGTTTACATGGAATCCATATTGACGCATGAATTCAAAACCTTGCTCACTAGCAATTACTTTTACATCTGGGTATCTTAAAACTATTTCATCAATAGCAGCAGCATGGTCTGGTTCTAAGTGGTGGATTACAAGATAATCAAGATCTTCTCCATCAAGAACTTCAGATATATTTTCAAGATAATCTTTTACAATTGACCAGTCAACTGTATCAAATAATACATTTTTTTCGTCTTTTAACAAATATGAATTATAAGTTACTCCTTCAGGAATAGGAAAAATATTTTCAAATAATTCTAGTCTATGATCATTGCCACCAACATAGTAAAGATCATCTGTAACTTTTCTAACAGTATACATTATATCCTCCTTTATTTTCTATCAGCAGGGAAATCAGCTTCAATAAAGTTTTGCTTTTCTTCTTGACATTCTGGACAAGTCCAGTCTTCTGGTAATTTATCGAAATCTGTACCAGGATCAATTTCGCCTTCTGGATCTCCATAGTTTGGATCATATTCATATCCACAACCAGGACATACCATTACTTTATAATTTGGAGCTAGTTTTCTAGGTTTAGATCTTCTAACTTTCTTCATTGGAGGTGCTGGTTCTTTTTCGCCAGTTCCAAGAGCTTCTGCAAGAAGTGGCATAATTTCAAACATATCTCCAACTATACCATAATCGCAGTTTTTGAAAATTGGAGCACCTGCATTTTTGTTGATTGCAACAATTGTTGATGCATTTTTAATTCCCTTTAAGTGTTGGCTTGCTCCAGAAATACCGCAAGCAATATATAGGTTTCCGTTAAATTTTTGTCCAGACATACCTACATATCTTTCTAATGGTACAAGTTTTAATGTTTCAGCAACTGGTCTTGAAGAACCTAATGCAGCGCCTGCAGCGTGTGCAAGTTCTCTAGCCATATCCATATTTTCTTTTCCGCCGATTCCCTTACCTACTGAAACAACTCTTTCAGCATCGTAAACAGGAGTATCGATGTCAATTCCTACAGAAAAGTCATATCCATCTTTCTTCAAATTCTTAACTAAAATATCAACAGCTTCTTTAGCTGTGTCAGCTTTAATTATTTCTCTCTTTCTTTCTCCAGTTATAGGTCCAGACTTCTTGTCCATTGCAGCAGCTTTGCCCTTTTTCTTTGGAGCTTTTCCAACAAGGTGACTTGCAACTACAACTCTTTGGATTTCAGAAGTACCTTCGTAGATAGTAGTAATCTTAGCATCTCTGAAGAATCTTTCTACATCCATTCCCTTTAGATATCCATTACCACCATGGATTTGAAGAGCTTCATTTACAACCCACATTGCAACTTCAGATGCAACAGTTTTTGCCATTGCAGCTTCCATTGAATAATTTTCATGGTTTTGTTTCATCTCAGCAGCTGAATAAACCATAAGTCTTGCAGCTCTAATTTTAGTAGCCATATCAGCAAGTTTAAAACCAACTACTTGTTGTTGAGCAATTGGTCTACCAAATTGAATTCTTTCTTTTGCATAAGAAAGAGCAGCTTCAAAAGCACCTTGTGCAATACCTAAAGCTTGTGATGCAATTCCTATTCTACCACCATCAAGAGTTTGCATTGCAATTCTAAATCCTTGACCTTCTTTTCCAAGTAAGTTTTCCTTTGGAACTTTAACATTATTAAATTGAAGTTCAGCAGTAGTTGAAGATCTAATACCTAATTTGTCATAATGATCTCCAAAAGTAAATCCATCCCAACCTTTTTCTACTATAAATGCAGAAATTCCGTGAGTACCAATTCCTGGTGTAGTAACTGCATATACAACATATATGTCTGCAGCAGGAGCGTTTGTAATAAATATTTTATTACCATTTAAAATATAATAATCGCCATCAAGGACTGCTGTTGTTTCAGTACCACCAGCATCAGAACCTGCATTAGGTTCAGTAAGACCAAAGGCACCAAGTTTTTTACCTTGAGCAAGTGGTTTTAAATATTTTTCCTTTTGTTCCTTTGTACCAAAAGCTTGGATAGGATAAGAACCTAATGATGTATGAGCTGATAGTACAACACCAACACCAGCATCTACTCTTGATAATTCTTCAACAGCGATTGCATAAGAAATAACATCCTTGCCTGCTCCACCCTCTTCTTCAGAGTATGGTAGACCCATCCAACCGTTTTCGCCAATTTTCTTAATAATTTCTTCTGGAAATTCATTGTTTTGATCTAGTCCAAAAGACAATGGCTTAATTTCTGCTTCTGCAAATTCTCTAATAGCTTTACGAAGAGCTTCATGCTCAGCAGTAGTCTTATACATATTTGACATATTTTCCTCCTTTTTAAATTAAAGAATAGTTAAAATATTTTTCATATAATTGTGAAAAACAAAAGATACACCAAAGTGGTATACAATAATTATAGTATACATCAACTTATATAAAGTGTCAAAACATTTTCATTAAATTTGAATTAAATTTTTAAAACCTCGCCTCACTTAATTATATTTTTTGACTAAAGTATGTATACCCCTTTTTAATAAATAAAACATTAATTTTAAGATTTTATTGTAAAATTATTTTTTTGTAATAAAATATTAAGTTAATAAGAAGAAAATTTATTGAATGGAGGAAAAAATGAATTTAGAAAAATTATTGGAGTGGAGACGAAGTTATAGAAAATTTGACGAAAATAAACCTATTTCAAATGAGGACATTGAGGATATTTTAAATTCTATTAAATTTGCTTCCTGTGTAAACAATAGACAATATCTTAGATTTATTTCAGTAGAAGACAAGGGTAAAGTTTTGGAAGTTTTTGATAATACAAAATGGGCAGCTTCCCTTCCAAATAATTTAGGAAGACCAAAAGTTGGTGAAAGACCTGTATACTTTATTGCAATTTTAAGTGATAATGATAAAAAGCTTAAGCTTAACGGAATCGATGAAGGTCTTGTTATTTCAAATTTAACTATAACTGCTGCAGAAAAGGGCATTGGTTCATGTATAATTGGCAGTATTAGTGACAAAAAAATGCGTGAAATTTTAAATTATGAAGATAATTATTCTTGTGAAGTTGTAGTAGCCTTTGGATATCCAATAGTTAATTCAACTATAAAGGAAATTGACACAACAGAAGATCAATCTTACTACTTAGATAATGATGGAAATTATATTGTCCCTAAGTATAAAATAAATGAAATAGTTAGGAGAATATAATGGTAAAGAAAAATTTTAAGGAAATAATAAAAAGTAAGGCAAAATTATATTTTATTGACGCTCTGGGTGCCATGGCATTTGGTCTTTTTGCAACTCTTCTTGTGGGTACGATTTTAAATACCATTGGGAAGAGTTTTAATATAAAATTTTTGACAGATGTGCTTTGGCCTTTGGCACAAAAAGCTACAGGACCTGCCATAGCTGTTGCCATTGCCACTGCAATGTCTGCACCAGTTCTTGTGGTTTACGCTGCAACAGTTGTAGGTATTGCAGGAAATGAACTTGGCGGACCAATGGGTGTTTATATAGCAACAATTTTTGCAGTAGAATTTGGAAAACTTGTTAGCAAAAAAACTAAAATTGACATAATAATCACTCCTGCTGTTACAGTTTTAATAGGAGTTTTTATCGCAAACTTCATAGGACCCTACATAAGTGCTTTTATGAATCTTCTCGGTGCAATTATTATTAACGCAACTGAGAAAGCTCCTTTCTTTATGGGAATAATTGTGTCTGTAATCGTGGGTATAGTTCTTACTCTTCCTATTTCGTCTGCGGCACTATGTATGATGCTTTCTCTTTCATCCCTTGCCGGTGGAGCTGCAACTATTGGCTGTTGCTGTCAAATGGTTGGCTTTGCAGTTATTTCTTATCGCGATAATAAAATGGAGGGATTAGTTGCACAAGGTCTTGGGACTTCAATGCTCCAAATGCCAAATATTGTGAGAAAACCGATAATCATTATACCTCCAATTATTTCATCTGCCATACTTGGACCTGTTTCAACTATGGTCTTTAAACTTGAAAACACACCACTTGGTTCAGGTATGGGTACAAGTGGACTTGTTGGACAAATTTCTACTTTCACGGCAATGCCCCATGTTCCTTTTATAAAACTTCTTGGAATAGTTTTATTAATGCACATAATTTTGCCAGCAGTTCTTACCTTTGCAATTTATGAAATTTTTTATCGCAAGGGATTAATTCAAGATGGTGATATGAAATTATATTTTAAATAATTTGAAATTAAAAATTTACATGAAAAAAGATGGGATTTGTTACCCATCTTTTTTATGCTCTTATATCATCAAATTCACTTGATTCTAATTTTTTGTGAACATAAGAACAAGTTCCCTTAATTTTTTTATTATTACTTCTTGCATCCTCTACAAGCTTTTTAAAAAGTTCTCCTGCAAAACCCTGTCCACTATACTCAGGCTTTACAATAGTATGCGTTGCATCTATTACATCGCCCTTTTCTTCAAAAGTTAATATTCCCTTATAATTATTTTCATCTTCACCTATATAGTAACAATTTTTCCCTTTTTTAATTTCCATAATGACCTCCTCAATTTGATCTTATCTTTGTAATACCCAAATTTTTAGAAATTTCACATTATTTTATTTTTTCAATTATTCTATATTTAGTATCAAAGCTTTCTGTAGTCCAGGTAAAAGATGAATCTTTTTTGAAAGTTCTGACATTGTGTCTACAATCTCTTTAAACTCTAGTAGTTCTTCTGTTTTTTTATCTAACTCACCAATACTTTTTTGCTTAAATTCAGCTAGTTTTTCTGCAAAAATTTTCATATTATCGTCGATTAAATCTTCGCCATCTTTTAATTCAATAACACCAGAATTTAGTTTTGGTGAATTTGAATCGAATTCTGTTCCTTACTGCAATTCGCTAAGACCTGAAGGCACTTTTTCTGTTCCTGCATTTTTTGAATCTGCTGCCAACTGCAGATGTGTAATCACTAATTCCTGAAGTTAATTTGCTTCCAGGCTCATACATCTCTTGTGCAGCACCTGACACTGATTTTACTTTTCAATAACTTCGTCTAATTAATTTCCAACTCTTCAGATTTTTCGTAAAGTTCATTGGAACCATCTTTAAGCTTAATTGTTTCCTTACTTCAGGTCATGTTGTTTGAAATTTTGAATTTGCCATTATCATTTTGTTTCCACTCTTTAAAAATTTTCTTGAACTTTTTTAAACAAAATTTCACTAGGAATCATATCTTCAACAGTTAAAGATTTTGAAATTACATCTTCTACACCGTCTATTTTTAAAATTTTTTCTCGTAAAACTTCAGCTTTGTGGTCTCTTCACTCTAAGATTAACATTCCTTTGGTTTCATTTTTTAATCTTTATCAAGAATCTCTTGTCCCTGAGTAAATTTTAAATCCTTAGGAAGATATGACAAAATATCATAAATAACTCTTGTAAGTTTGTAACCTAAAAATGAGGGAATAATAAGAATTGTCATAATGAATATTGCAAATTTTGGCTTATGAGATATAAATTTTGTAAATTTTTTCATTTAATAACTCTATCTAAAAAGTCTATTTACAATTTTAAATAAAACTGGCTTCATATCATTTATTCCTAGAACAGAATCATCCATTAGCGCCGATTCACAAGTAGAAAGCACAATTTTAATTGCTAGTGACATAATAAATAACCTCTCTTCATAAGAGACAATTGCAGGAAATAAATTTGAATATTTGTTTAAAATAAAGTGAAGATTTGTTTCTGCCTCTTTAAATCTGTTATCATTTTCAACTTTTGCATATAGAGCCCAATTCAAATTGCTTGAAATAAGTTTTAGTTCAAAGGGATTATTTATCAAATGATCAATAATATAGTCGAAAAAAGAAATTAATCTCTTTTTTAAATCCTTTTCTCTACACTTAGATTCGGCATTATAAACTAATTCCACCATAGTGTCTAATACTATCTTTTCTTCGAGATCCTTTTTATCTCTAAAATATAAGTAGAAAGTTCCAAGACCAAGATCTGTTCTGCTCATAATATCTCTTATTGAAGTTTCCTCTATTCCCTTTTCTTTAAAAGACGTAAGAGCTGCCTTAGTAATTTTATTTTCTTTTTCTATTTTTCTTTCTTCAGGTGTCAAATTAAGCCCCCCTTTTTTTCTGAACACAGTTCACTGTTGTGAAAATATAATAACTCAATTTTGAACAGAGTTCAACTATTTTATAGTATAAATATAAAGTCGATTTTTATTGGATTATAATTAAAAGTCAAGAAGAGAAAAAATTCCAATTTGTGTTTATATTACTAAGATAAATAGTGGATATATTTTATTAAACTTTAATTTAAACTATATTTTAAATTTGGCTTAAAATCCTAAAATTTTTATTAACTTTAAAGTTTAATTAGATTTTAAGCACAATAAAAATCCACCAGCGTAGCTG
>NZ_JBNPOJ010000033.1:0-7548 GCF_050315115.1 Peptoniphilus sp. SGI.035 | reverse complement strand
ATTTTATTTAAATTTCCTATTTTAATTCACATAAAAATAAAAGCCACAGTGGGCTTTTAAAGATTTGTTTCAATTATTTAACAATATTATTTTTATCTACTCTTGTTCTTCCAGTTTTATAGTCTATTTTTATGCCTTCTTCAATATTTCTGACAAAAACTCTGAAGTTAATTTTTTTGCCACCATCTTCAATACTGTAAGCTTCCATAATTACACCTCGTGCCACCAATTCATCATCAACAAAAATCGGCGTTACTCTATATCTAACCTTTCTTCCAGTATCTCTTATGTAATTTGCAACAGAGTTTTCAAAGGGAAGCATTCCCTTAGTATTAAATGATCTCGTGCCCGTCATTAAATTTTTCCAATTATCATTTTCTCCCGTCAATTGATACGCAATTAAATGACATCTATTGTAAACTGCTCCGCCATCAACAAATTTATAAAATTTTTGATGCCAACCCGTTGGATAAACTTTTGAAATATCTCCTCTCGGACCTTTTGGCATAGAGTCTGGTCCAATAAGGGCATTGGCTTGTCCAACTCTATTGAGCTCATCTAATTCCGAGTAATTTGAAAAGTCAGGCTCCATTTTTAAATCCTTTTCTGAAAACTGAGGTGGATTTTTATCTATTTTATAGTAGGGACTATTAGCTGTTACCTCATAGTCATTTCCAAAAATATCCAGAAAATTCTCAATTTTATTTAAAAAGTTTCCATTATAATTGCTATCATGTCTGATGAAATTATCATTAGCAAATAAAAATCCGACAAATAAAACAAATATAATAGCAATTACTTTTGATTTTTTGTTTTTATTCAATATTACACTCCCAAAATTCAAGATAAATATCACATTGCTTTAAACAATAGACAATTCCATAATATCTAATTTTTTAAATCTTAAAAATAATTTTCAAAAATTAAACCCTCTACTAAATTAATATTAAGAGGGCCTTTGCAATCAAATTAAATATTAAATTAAAATTCACAAATTATAATTTTTCCTATTCCCTTTATCTCAATCTTTTCACTTTCAAGATAAATTGCAGAAAATTTTTCAAAAACTTTTCCTTCCACTTTTAAATCGGCATCGTAATTAAATATTACTGCTCGATTTTTTGTAGCAAATTCAAAATTATTGATATTTAGGGCATACATTTTTGCATCAAGTCCCTTTTTGTAAATCAAGTTAAAATCTCTAACATCTCCCGATGATTTTGTCTCATCACCTCCATTAAAGAATAAAACTTCAAAGGGGTTTAATTTGAATTTTTTGTCAGAAGTTTCTATATTCATCACATTGTCAATTGGTGTGATGTATCTGTTGAATCCTGTGTAAGGCGTGTAATTTGAAACTTTTTCGTTGCAAGTTGCGCTGGAAATTCTAAAATCGAAGTTTTTTTCGCCAACGCTTGCATCTTCTGGATATATAAAAACTTCTGTCGTAACTCCAGCAGACCACTTTGAATCTTTAAACTCTTCTTTTTTTAGAAATTTCATTTAGCCCTCCAATAATTCTTTTAGTTTTCCTGTAACTTTATAGTCGACTTTTTGTAACTCAGCTATATTTTTTGCACCAGAAAGCATCATTAACATCTTGGTTTTTTCTATTATTCCGTCAATATATTTTAATGTGTACTCATAACCGCCACGAACGATGTAAGAAAGTATTTCACCACTAATTGCAACCATAGAAGCTCCTGCTACTATACTTTTTACTACGTCCATAGAATTTTTTACTCCGCCTGCAGAAATTATATATAAATCTTTAAGTTTAAGTCTATCTGCTTCTATTAGCGACAAAGCAGTAGGTATTCCCCATGAAAATAAATCTGATATATCAGAATTTGGATCTCTCAAGTTTTCTATTTCAAAAAAATTTGTGCCACCGTAACCAGATATATCCACATATCTAACTCCAACATCATATAATTTTTTTACAGTTTTTGGAGACATTCCAAAGCCAACTTCTTTTACTATAACTGGTACTTCAGATTTTTTTACGATTTCCTCAACATTTTTAAGAATGCCACAGAAATTTCTCTCCCCTTCTGTTTGAACCAATTCTTGTGCAGGATTTAAGTGAATTTGAATTGCATCAGCTCGCAAAAGTTCTACGGCTTTTTTTGCATCTTCAACACTTGAAAATCCACTTAAATTTGAAATTACAATTCCATCTTTTATAATTTCTCTAACTATTTCAAAGGATTTTCTTGAATCTTCATCTTCTAGTGCAATTGTCTGTGAACCAACAGCCATTGGTAAATCAAATTCCAATGCAACATTTGCAAGATTTCTATTTATTTCCTCTGAAAGATTGCTGCCACCTGTCATGGCATTAATCATCAACGGGAATTTTACTCTTTTATTTAAAAAATCAACACTTGTATCAATTTCGTCGTAATTTATCTCTGGAATAGAGTCATTATACAAAAAGATATCAGAAAAAAGTGCATCGCCGACATAAGTGGAGCGAAGAAAGTTTTCTATATGTTCTGTCTTTCTATATTTCCTCATCATATCCTCCTTTAACAAATAAATCATATCATTTTATAATTTTTTTTACAACAAAGGAGTTTTAAAAATACTAGCTCCTATTTTGTTGCCATCATGTCTAATAAAACCATCTTTTATTTCGATGAACTTTCCCTCAGTTAACTCTACATTTTTCTCTTTAAAATAAATCCTATCCTCATCTGTCGCAAAAATTGGTGTAGATTCTTCTTTACTATAATAATATTGGTATACATCATTTGTTGCTCTAAAATCATTGGCAATTACTTCGTCTATGAACTCATAATTTGAATGTTTTAAAATTGCATCGAAGTGATCCCTTAATGAATAGTTTTTTGTCTCACCTCTTTGCGTCATTGCATTGGCAATATAAATTATGTGAGCCCTTGTATCTCTTAATGCTTCATCTATTCCTGCAACTAAAAAATTTGGAATAATAGATGTATAAAGTGAACCAGGCCCAATAATTACTATGTCGGCATCTAAAATAGCCTTTAAAGCCTCTTTGTTTGCACTTGGATAATGAGGAATCATACTCATTTTTTCGATCCTAGTATTAAGCCTATAACACATTTTTGGAATATAAGACTCGCCCACAACTTTATCCTTTGAAAGAAATTCTGCCACTAAATGAGTCTCATCTAAGGTTACAGGTATAATCTTTCCAGTAACATTAAATACGCTGCTCATTTCTATAAGAGCCCTGTCAAAGGACCCAAAAATATCTGTCAGTGCCGCAATCAAAATATTTCCAACATTTTGATTTTTTAGAGTTCCTGAATTAAATCTATAACTTAATAATTCTTTTAATGTTTCATCAGCATTTGAAAGTGCAATAAGGCATCTCCTTGCATCACCTGGTGGTAAAATATTAAGTTCTTCTCTTAAAATTCCACTTCCACCTCCATCATCGGACATGGATACAATCGCAGAAATATTTTTTGTATAATATTTTAGCCCACGCAAAATAGTGGAGATTCCTGTACCTCCACCAAGAACTGCTATCTTTTTTTCCATAAATTTTTCTCCATATCTCTGTGAGATACATAAGTGGATTTGTATTCCTCTTTTAAAATTCTTCCAATTTCTTCAGCAATTACTACTGACCTGTGAAAACCACCAGTGCAACCAATTCCAATTGTAAGGACTCTCTTTTGCTCTGCCATATAATTTGGAATCAAAAATTCAAGTAAATCAATAGTCTTTTTGATAAACTCTTTTGTAACATCTAATTTCATTACATAATTTTTGACCTCTTCACTTTTCCCATTTAAACTCTTCAACTCTTTAATATAAAAAGGATTTGGCAAAAATCTAACATCCAAAACAATATCAGCATCCTTTAAAATCCCTCTTTTATAACCAAAACTAGAAACTTCAATGGCAAAATTGTCCTTTTCATTGTAAGATACAAAGGCCATAAGTTGAGTTCTCAAGTTTTTAGTAGAAAGACCTGTTGTGTCAATTACAAAATCAGCACCTTTTTTTACTTTTTCAAGGGTCTCTTCCTCGAATTTATAACCTTCGACAATGGAACTATTCATTGGATGTGGTCTTCTAAGTTCCTTGTATCTTGCAATAATAGTTTCCATGTCTGCATAGAGGAATAAAAGTTTAGTTTTTACATTCATTCCCTTTAAATCTTCACAAGCAGAGAAAAAAGAATTAAAAAACTCACCGCTTCTAAGATCGACAACAGCAGCAACTTTATCGAAATTTTTACTTTTTGCGTCTAGAGCCATTTCACAAAATTTTGGAAGCAGAGCTGGTGCTAGATTATCCATTGCATAATAACCTAAATCTTCAAAAACATCTAGAGCATAGGACTTGCCCGATCCACTCATCCCAGTAATAATTATAAGTTCCATTTAATCACCAAAATTCAAATCAATCACCAATAATTTTAACTTCTCGCTCCATTTTTACGCCAAATTTATCCTGCACAACTTTTTGCACAATTTCAATGGTTTCAAGAACATCTTTGGCACTTGCATGGTCTTTGTTCACAACAAATCCACAGTGCTTTTCGCTAACACCTGCTCCATTATGAGTAAAACCCCTTAGCCCAGAATCATCAATTAATTTTCCCGCAAAATATCCTGTTGGTCTCTTAAAAGTCGAACCTGCTGAAGGCTTGTCGAGAGGCTGTTTTTCTGCACGCCTTCTGTCAAATTCCTCGTACTTTTCTTTTATCACATTTTTGTCGCCATGAGAAAGAGCAAAGGTTGCGCCGAGAACAATTAAATCTCTTTCTTGTACTAGAGAATGTCTGTAAGAAAAATTCATTTCTTCGGCTGAGAGTTCAATAATCTTTAAATTTTCATCAAGAAGTCTAACACTTTTTATAACATTTTTAATCTCGCCATCGTAGGCACCAGCATTCATTACAACACCACCGCCAAGAGAGCCAGGAATGCCATGTGCAAATTCAAGACCAGTTAAAGAATTTTCCATTGCAAATTCACTAACTTTTTTAAGACTCACTCCAGCACCTGCATAAATTTCTGTATTGCCAACTTTTTTTATGTCATTTAACTTGTTTTTTAATTTAATAATAATGCCATCAAATCCATTATCTTTTACAATTACATTTGTGCAATTTCCAAGAATATAAAATTTATAATCATTTCTTTTAATTTCTCTCATAATTTCAATGAGAGAATCTTCGTTCTTTGGCTTTATCAATAATTTAGCAGGTCCGCCAACACAAAAAGATGTATGGTTTAGCATTGGCTCGTTGTAAAAAAAATCTCCCAAATCTTCATTTATATTAAAATCCATAAAACACCTCAAAATATTATTAAATTTATTATATCATTAAAGAAGATAAATGATAAACTTTAAACAAAACATCAGGTTTAATTTATCTCAAAATAATACTATTTTATCTTTATAAAAGTATGGATTTTGCTATAATTTTTCTAATTATATATTAGAAGAGATAGATTAAATTTTTATTTTTTCATTAATTCTTCAAATTCTTTTTTCAAAGAAATTTTCGTTTTAATGCCAAGTTCTTTAAACACTTCATCTAGCTTTTGAAAAAGTTCTAAGAAATTTTCGTAAGAGATATTATTTCCCATGTGCCCTATTCTAAAAACTTTTTCAAAGATGTCCCCTGCTCCCTTTGAAATTAATATTCCTTTTTTTCTAAGTGCTTCTAATATGTCTTCTGCTATAAATCCTTCTGGCACCATTACTGCCGTTAATGTATTAGCTCTTGAATCCTTCGCGTAAAGTTCAAAGCCTGCATCTTCAAATATTTTTCTCGTTACTTCTGCGTATTTTTTGTGTAATGCTATGGAGTCCTTTTCGAAAAGCTTATCAAGGGCAAGGTCTAACGCATAAGTTAGATTTTCATTCATTGTGTATGGAAAAGCAAATCCATCGGAATAATCGTAATAGTTTAGAAAATTCATATAATAGCTTGGAACTGGTTTTTTTCTGTTTGCTATCGCCTTTTTTGCGTCTTCTGAAATTGTTACAAGTGTTAACCCAGTGGGCGCTGATATACATTTTTGACTTCCCCCAAGAGCTATATCCACTTTATAATCGTCAAAGTCAAAATCTTCTCCTCCCATGCCTGATACTGTGTCTACAACTGTAAGTATTCCGTAGGAATGTAGGAGATTGCAAATACTCTTTACGTCGTTTGTTATTCCTGATGGAGTTTCGCAATGTACCATTGTAGCAACTTTAAAGTCGTGATCCTTTGCTAAAAATTCTTTTAATTTTTCTATGTTGAAGCCACGTCTAAAATCGTCTTCATAAATTTGTGGCACACCATCATAAAATTTTACGAAATCGGCAAATCCTGCCCCAAAAACTCCGTTATTTAGCACGAGAACTCTATCTCCTGCTTCCACTAAATTACATATAGCTGCTTCAAGACCAATCATGCCTTCTCCAAGCATGATAAAAGAAGTAGCTTCCGTTTTTAAAAGTTTAGATATTTTTCTTTCTACTCTTCTATGTATTTTTTCGTACTCTGGATCGATGTCAGGATTTGTGAGAGATTTTCCCATTAATTTCATTACTTCTTCATCGATTGACGTTGGTCCTGCACATAAAATTTTCATTTTTATACCCCTCTTTTTTTCTTTTGATTAAATTATATTATATGAACACAAAAAAACAAGCTGTCAAAAGACAACTTGCAATAAACTTTATTAAAAATCAATTAACTTTTAAATAGTGGGCTAACTTTTTTATAAACTAACATCATCATAGCTGATGTTGTGAATCCCTTAATTAAATTGAAGGGTAGCACAGAATAAATCATCATTGTGAAAAGTCCTGTGATTTTTGATGTGATGGCTGATCCCATTGCTATTATAGCGTCCATTGGCATTACTTTACCATAAAGTGGAAATACTACAAAATAATTTGACATCATCGCAAGAACTGTCATAAAAAGAACTCCTACTGTTAGTGAAAGAATTGCCCATTTATATGTTTTATGTTTTCTGTAGATGTAACTTGATACAAAGGCAAAAGTTGCTGAAACTATAAAGTTTGATAGTTCACCAATGCCTGCTGTCATTGTGCCTTTAAATATTAGCGCAAGAATATTTTTTAACGCTGCAATCATTATTCCAAAAACTGGTCCCATTGTAAAGGCGCCAACAAGAACTGGCAAATCTGATATGTCTAGCTTCATAAATGGTGGTGCTACAAAGGTAAGCGGCAATTGAAAATACATCAATATAAAACCAACTACAGATAGCATTCCAATTTTTGTCATGTCTTTCGTTCTTATCATCGCGTTTGAGTTTACTTTATTCATTTTACCTCCTGTTGGGGCATTAAAAAACCCCGAACCTTCGGGGCATGAAAGTTTAAATCATTCTCTCATCCAGACTCTACTGTCGGTATTGGAATCACACCAATTCGGCTTTCGCTCGCGGACTTTACCGCCGGTTGGGACTTACACCCTTCCCTGAAGATTTAAAATTATTATTTTTTTCTTAATTTAATTATAACACTTGTTAAATTTTTTGCAAGGATTTTATACTTAATCTATCTTAATTA
>NZ_JBNPOJ010000032.1:0-9062 GCF_050315115.1 Peptoniphilus sp. SGI.035 | reverse complement strand
GCTGAAATTAATTTCAGTTTAGGCTTGACTTTTGTTAGCAGGTTTTTATGTAAAAATGAATGCATAGACGTTAATAAAGCTTAAATACTAAAATAACAAGAAAACTATTAAAAATAAGCATAGCAAACAAACCCCTAGGGGTTTTGCAAATTTTCTCGTTTTCCTATCACTACTTACAAGCAAACATAATTCTTTTTCTAAACAAATTGACATTTTACAAATTATCATACCAAAACAATTTCTCTTTAAAGTCTTTATCTTAGTATGTGTGTCTTCAAGTGGACCATTAGACCAAGGATAGTCAAAAGAATAACATATTTCATCAAACCAGTTATTAAAAGCAGTTATACAAGATTTAAATTCTTTTAAATTAGATTCCTCAGCCCTTTTTATCCATTCTCTTAAAGATTTAGTGGCTCTAACTCTATTGGGTTGAGTAAGAACATATTGGTAAAACCGTTCCTTTAACCTATATGTTAATTTTAAATCATTACTAAAATCAAGCATTAAAGAAACTTCCTTAGCTCGTTCAGAAGTTAGACTATAAGCAGGTTTTGTAAGTAGACTCTTACATGCTAAAAATTTAAATGGAAACGACAAATACTTTTTGGAATACCATATGCTTTTTGTAAATTATTTGGTTTAACTATTCCAAAGAAGTAAATCCACTGGCATTGGAGGTATCAAACAGATCTTTTGCAATTCGGATGAAGTCGTGTGCATAGGAAGGCAGGTATCCTCCGTGTCGGTGTGCAACAACAAAATCAGAGACGGTTTTGGGCTCACCAAAACTATAGCAGTCAATTGGCTGTGTAAAAGTATAGTGCATGAGATGTGTTTCAAAAATGAAGGCAGCACCATAACCGACAGAAACCAGTTCCATGATGGCCGGAAGACTGCTGGTTGTCATGATGTTTTTAAATTTTAACCCTATACTTGTAAAATAACGGTCTGTGAGCTGTCTTGTCCGATGCTCAGGCATCATTTGGAGAATCAGTTCATTTTGTAAAAGCATTGGATCCAGACGCGGATAACGGCTGGAAGGATTGGGTTGTGCATAACGGCCAAGAGGATGATTCTTACATAAACAGATCAGAAGTTCTTCTTTATTCAAAGTTTCATAATCAATTTTGGGATTTGGTGTGTCGGGTCTACTGTAAAATGCAATCTCTGCTTTTCCATCCAGGAGCCTCTTGTCATTTTCATCGGAGCTTCCTTCGAAAACATTTACTTTAATGTTTGGGTGCTCCTGTTGGAAACGCGGAAGTGTCACTGGGAGCATATAGATGCAACGCATGCGTGGAAAGGCAATATTAAGAACCCCAACATCGCGTTTCATAATATCTGCAAGTTGGATATCAAGATTGGATTTCAAAATCAGAATCTCTTTTGCAGTTTTCACATACTGTTCACCGGCATAGGTGAGAACATATTTATTTCCAAGTTTTCGGAACAATTTTTGTCCGAGCGTATTTTCAAGATTTATTAAAAATTTACTTAAGGTTGGCTGGCTAACATATAGAGAGTTAGCAGCTCTTGTTATATTCTGGTATTTATGTATAGCAAGTACATAATTTAACTCACGAAAATCCATAAAAATCTCCTTTTTAGATGGTAGGTTTAGATATATTTCATATTATATTTAATATTTATATCAAATACAATTATTAATAGAATAAAAACTATAAAAAGTATAAAAAAAAAGAATACATAAAAAATATGAAAAATGCATTTTTTAATCAAAAATTTTAAAAATATATATAAATTATTCAACATTGTACTGGATAAAATATACATCACTATAGTTATAAAGAATGGAATTAATGAAAATTATGAATTATACATATTGTATTTATTGGGATACAATACGATTAAAGATATCAAAGAGATAGAAAAAGACTGGCCAGTCTGTATAGAATGAAAACAGATGAAAGGAAACAGATGTCATGAAATTATACGATTCAGGAGTATTTCTTTTAAATGGAACAAAAATTGTTCCTGTAAATGAAGCAGGGAAAGAACTTCAGGATAAAAAAGAACAGTACAAAACCGGAACGATTTCCTATGATATTTTACAGTCACATAATATCGGAGAAGACGACGAAAATTTAAAGATTAAATTTGATGCGATTACCAGTCATGACCTGACTTATGTTGGAATTATTCAGACAGCCAGGGCATCAGGGGTAGAAAAATTTCCACTTCCGTATGTACTTACATGTTGTCATAACAGTTTGTGTGCAGTAGGAGGAACAATCAACGAAGATGATCATGTGTTTGGTCTTACAGCAGCAAAGAAATATGGTGGAATTTTTCTGCCGCCGCATATGGGGGTTATTCATCAGTATATGAGGGAGACAATGGCAGGTGGCGGAAAGATGATTCTTGGTTCTGATTCACACACAAGATATGGTGCACTTGGAACAATGGCGGTTGGTGAAGGCGGTGGAGAGCTTGTAAAACAGATCCTTGAACAAACTTGGGATGTGAAATATCCGGAAGTTGTAGCTGTATATCTGGATGGAAAACCAAATCCGGGAATAGGTCCGCAGGATATTGCAATTGCGATTGTAACCGCTGTTTTCAAAAATGGATATGTGAAAAATAAAGTAATGGAATTTGTAGGTCCTGGAGTTTCTTCAATGAGCACTGATTTCAGAAATGGGATTGACGTCATGACAACGGAGACAACATGCCTGTCTTCTATCTGGAGAACAGATGAAGATACCAGAGAGTTCCTGAAGGTACATGGAAGAGAAGAGGAGTATAGGAGGTTGGAGCCACAGGAGACAGCATATTATGATGGATGTATTTATATTGATTTATCACAGATTCACAGTATGATAGCACTTCCTTTCCACCCATCCAATGGATATGAAATCCGGGAACTGAATGCCAATATGGATGAAATTCTTCATAAAGTAGAAGAGGATGCAAAGAAGCTGATTAAGAATCCAGATCTTCACCTTAATCTTTGGGAAAAGGTGCATGATGGAGCGTTATATGCAGATCAGGGAACAATAGCAGGCTGTTCCGGCGGTACTTATTCCAATATTATGGAAGCTGCCTATCTGCTGGATGGCAAAGGTACTGGACAGGATGTATTCAATTTAAGTGTTTATCCAAGTTCTCAGGCGGTTATGATGGATTTGGTTCGTAAAAGAGCAATTGAAAAACTGATTGCATCAGGAGTGACAATCCGTACTGCTTTCTGTGGTCCATGCTTTGGAGCGGGAGATACACCGGCACATAGACAACTTGCTATTCGTCATACGACAAGAAACTTCCCGAACCGGGAAGGCTCAAAACCGGGAAATGGGCAGCTTGCAAGTGTGGCACTTATGGATTCTCGTTCAATAGCAGCAACTGCAGCAAATGGTGGAAGAATTATTGCGGCAGATGAAATTGGATATGAATATGAGTGTCCGGAGTATGCTTATGATGCAATTGCATATGAACAGAGAGTTTATCAGGGATTTAAAAAAGGAGACCCAGAAGAAGAACTTATATGTGGACCGAATATCAAGGACTGGCCGGAACTTCCAAAATTGAATGAACATATGCTTTTGAAAGTGTGTGCATATATTACGGATCCAGTTACAACAACAGATGAACTGATTCCTTCAGGAGAGACAGGCTCTTTCCGTTCAAATCCAATGGGGCTTGCTGAGTTTACATTAAGCCGAAGGGTACCAGAGTATGTGGGAAAAGCCAAGGTTGTCATGATTTATGAAAAGGAATGGAAAAACGGAGAATGCCCGGAAGAGATACAGAGGGTTCTTGAAAAAATTCATTCCATTCATGGATATGAAAATATTGATGATCAGATGATTGGTCTTTCCAGTACGATTTATGCGGTAAAGCCAGGGGATGGTTCTGCAAGAGAACAGGCGGCATCCTGCCAGAGAGTATTGTTGGGCGGTGCAAATATTACTATTGAATATGCAACAAAGAGATATCGTTCGAATTTGATCAACTGGGGAATGGTTCCGTTTGTTTTGAATGGAGAGCCAGATTTCGCAGATGATGATTATATTTTCGTACCGAATATCAAAAAGGTTCTGGGTACAGATATGAAGGAAATAAAGGCATATGTGATTGGAGATGAAATCCGTCAGCTTTCGCTGGCAATTGAACCACTCACAGAGGAAGAAAAAGAAATTATCCGCTGTGGGTCTCTGATCAATTACAATCGCCAAGTAAAAGAAAAATAGAAAGGATTTTGAAAATACAAATGGATCAGGAAAAGAGAAATAATCATAGAAAAATTCCAGCTATGATCATTCGCGGGGGAACAAGTAAAGGGGTATATCTTCTGAAAAGAGACCTCCCGGAAGAAGGTAAAAAATTGGATGCATTACTTTTGAAAATGATGGGAAGCCCGGATAAAAAACAGATTGACGGACTGGGGGGCTCCCAGTCAGTTACAAGTAAAGTTGCAATTGTAAATAAATCAGAAAGAGCAGATGCAGATGTGGATTATACATTTGCACAGGTTTCGGTGGATAAACCACTTGTCAGCTATAAAGGAAACTGTGGAAATATTTCTTCTGGAGTCGGGCCATTTGCAATTGAAAAAGGTCTGGTGGATGTAAAGGAAGGAACAACATCTGTAAGAATATACAATACGAATACAGGTAAGATTATTGTGGCTGATGTAAAAACCAAGAATGGCAAAGTTGTATATGATGGGAATTTCAGTATTGCTGGAGTTCCAGGAACAGCCTCTCCGATTCGTCTGAAATTTGTAGATCCGTCTGGAACATTGGGAAAAGGGCTGTTGCCGACCGGACATGTGGTTGATGTTCTGGAAGTACCTGGATTTGGTTCGGTAGAGGTGTCGATCATTGATGCTGCCAACCCACTGGTGTTTGCAAGAGCAAAAGACCTTGGACTTACAGGCAGAGAGCTCCCGGATGAATTGAATGCGGATGCGGAGAAATTGGAGCTTCTGGAAAAAGTAAGAGGAATAGCAGCTGTTAAGTTGGGGCTTATTGATGATTATACAAAATCGGCATGGGAGACACCGGGAATTCCGAAGATGACTTTTGTAGCAGAACCGGAAACTTATATAACCATGTATGGAAATGAAATCAAAAAAAAAGAAATTGATCTTCTCTCAAGAATGATGTCTATGCAGAAGACGCATCCAAGTTATGCAATGACCGGCGCAATGTGTACTGCAGCAGCAGTGGTTGTAAAAGGAAGTATTGTAAATCAGGTGTGTGCAGATGATATAGATAAACAGTTTATCCGAATCGGACATCCAGGAGGAATTCTGGAATGTGGCGTGGATTATAGGGAGGACGAACAAAATCTGGATATTCAGGATACATTTGGTTTCCGTACTGCAAATCTGATTATGGAAGGCACTGTAAGAAATTGTTTCAATGAATAAAATATGGAGGATAAAATAATGACTATTTCTAGTATTTCACTGATTGTCCTTGTAATTGTAGTGGCAATTGGATTTATTAAAAAAGTAAATCTTGGTTTCTTGTCAATTGGTGTTGCGTTCTTTTTGGGAAAAATAGGCGGGATGTCTGCAAAAGAGATTGCAGCAGGATTCAGCAGCTCCATGTTTGTAACACTGGTTGGAGTTACCTTTTTATTTGGTATGGCATCTAACAATGGAACATTGGAGCTTTTTTCAAAGAGAATTGTTGCATTGGTAGGAAAACATACGGTTTTGATTCCAATTCTGATGTTCTTCCTTTCAGCTTTTATCTCAGCAATCGGACCGGGACATATTGCAGCAGGTATTTTGATGACAACATTTGCAATGTACCTTGCTTTTGAAATGGATATTAATCCGATGGCAACAGCGCTTTATGCAAAATTAGGAGCAAATGCAGGTAGTGCATCTGTGCTTTCGCTTACAGGTGTTCTGGCAAAAAATCTTTCAGAACCTCTTGGATACAGTGGATTCGGATTACATTTGTTCTTAACTACGTTGCTTTCTGGATTTATCTTTACTCTTTTTATATATGTGTTCTACAAAGGATATAAAGTAAAAGCAGATAATCCGATGAAGCTCTCAGAAATTCCGAAATTTAACAGGGATCAGTTGCTGACAATCATTGCGATTATTATAATGGTAGTATGCTGTATCGGATTTAAGTTAGATACCGGACTATTTGCTTTCGCTGCGGCAGCAGTACTTATTCTTCTTGGAGCAGTAGATGAAAAGAAAGCAATCAAAGACATTCCGTGGGGAACATTGGTATTTATATGTGGAGTAGGTGTTTTGATTAATGTAATTGATACATTAGGTGGAATTACAATGATTTCTGATTTCCTGACCGGATTCATGAACGAACATACAGCAACACCGATTCTTGCAGCTACTTCGGGAATTCTTTCATGGGTAAGTTCAACAACAGGAGTTGTTATGCCGACATTATTCCCAATTGCCGCAGATGTATGTAAGACTTTTGGCGGTGGAGTCAATTATGCGGAAATTATTTCTGCAATTACGGCAACTTCATTTGCAGCAGCGATCAGCCCGCTTTCTACAGGTGGTGCTATCATTATGTCTTCATATTCAGCAGCAAGAGAAACAACGAATGAAGAACTGAACAAGATGTTTAAAACATTATTTTTACTTTCAGTTGCAAATGTACTTATGAATGTATTACTTGCTACATTAGGTGTATTTAAGCTGGGAGGATTATTATATTAAAAAAGCTCTACGTCAAATATTTTGGGGGACTCGTTAACTCAAGTCTCTCTTTTAACTTAAAAAGACTAAGTTCTATAAAAATTTGGGCATCACAATGAATTCCTTTTATAAAAAATTTATTGAGCCTAAAAAAATAGGGCGGCAAAAAAATATAATAGAAAATAAAAAATGCAAGCTGCTTAAAAAGAAACTTATGGCGGTAAAATTTATGATTAAAACAAAAAAATTTTTAATGAAAATTATTTGACATAATTATTATTAGATGCTATCATAATATAAAATTTAAACTCAACAGAGAGAAGAGTAACTTTTTGGACTGATTACAGAGAGCTTCGTTTGGTGAAAGAAGTAGAGGAAAAAGAAGTGAACATGGTCTTTCTCGAGGGCTTGCTGATATTTAGGTGAGCACGGGTGCGCCCGTTATAGTGATAGAGTATGGTAGTACTTGAAGAGTTCCTTGTCGCGAGATAAGGGAGAATTAAGGTGGTAACACGAAGCTTTCGTCCTTTTAAGGTCGGGAGCTTTTTTTATTTTATACTCCTTGCAAGTACAAATTTTAGATAAGAGAGGAATAAAAAATGCCATTAATAATACCTAAGGATTTAATAGTTGAAGAAGTTTTAGAAAGAGAAAATATTTTTACAATGAGAGATTCCTGTGCTAGTAAGCAAGACATAAGACCTCTTAGCATTGCCATTGTAAATTTAATGCCCAAAAAAGAAGAAACAGAGCTTCAACTTTTGAGGATGTTATCAAACACAGCCCTTCAAATAAATATTGACCTTGTTAGGATGGAGTCCTACAATCCATCAAATAGCGATATTAAGAGGCTCAAAGCTTTTTACAAAACTTACGAAGACATAAAAAACAATAAATATGACGCAATGATAATAACTGGCGCTCCCATTGAAACTATTGCCTATGAAAAAATAAAATATTGGGAAGAATTAAAGACAATTTTTGAATTTGCAAAGGAAAATGTCTATTCGACAATGTTTATATGTTGGTCTGCACAAGCCGCTCTATATCATTATTACAATATTGAGCATAACGTTTCAAAGGAGAAAATTTTTGGCGTTTTTGAATTTGACAAGTTAAAGGAAAATAAAATAATTAAGGGTTTTGACGACACCTTTTTAGTTCCAACTTCAAGACATACCTATGTGGACGTAGAAGACTTTGAAGATTTTCCAGATTTAGAAGTTATCGCAGCAAGACCTGATACGGGAGTTTCTCTTGTTACAACAAAGGACGACCGCTTTGTATTTAATTTTGGACACTGGGAGTACGATAAGTACACACTTAACGACGAATACATTAGAGATATTTCACAGGGCAAAAAAATTAACCCACCTCAAAATTATTATGAAGACGATGATCCAAAAAAAGAAATAAAAATAAGGTGGAAATCTGCCGGAAATTTATTTTTCTCCAACTGGCTCAACTACTGCGTATACCAAGAAACACCTTTTGCCATTGAGACAATTGAGGGGAAATCTGTTTCTAAATTTGGCGGGAGTTCTCTAAAGGATGCAGGTCAGTTTGCAAAGGTAAAAAAAATAATTTTTTCCAAGGAAGACAGAGATGTAATAGTAGTTTCCGCTCCTGGAAGAAGATTTTCAAAGGATACAAAAATTACAGACGAATTAATTTCACTGTCAGATAAAAACTTAAAAATAGATGAACTCGATAAGATTATAAAATCTTTGGAAGAAGAACTAAGCGTACAAATTGTTTATAGAGATACTCAGCTTAAAAAAATAAAAAATAGATTTTTGTCTATTGCAGAAGATTTAAAACTTGAAGAATTTTGGAAGGATGAATTACAATTTGTATTTGAGGAAATAAAAAATTCAGTGGACAAGGAATTTATAGTAAGTAGGGGCGAGTATTTAAATGCAAAACTTCTCTCGAAATATTTGAATTACGACTTTGTAGATGCCAAGGACATAATAATTTTTGACAGTGAAGGGCAAGTAGATATAGAAAAATCGAGAAAGGCAATAAAAAAACACATTGGCGAAAATAAAAAAGTAGTTGTGCCGGGATTTTATGGGAGCGACAACAATGGAGATATAGTAACTTTTACGAGAGGAGGCAGCGACTACACGGGAAGTCTAATTGCCTACGCACTAGATTCAAAAGTTTATGAAAATTGGACAGATGTAAATGGAATAATGACATCTGACCCAAATCGCGATCCAAATGCCAAGACCATTGACAAGCTAAATTTTAAAGAATTAAAAGAAATAATAGATAATGGCGCGGAGGTTTATCAAGGAGATGCCATAAAACCAGTGGAAGAAAAAAACATAACTATAAAAATATTAAATACGAATAATCCAAAAAACCATGGGACAATTATCAAGGATTGAATGAT
>NZ_JBNPOJ010000031.1:0-10086 GCF_050315115.1 Peptoniphilus sp. SGI.035 | reverse complement strand
AAAATAAATAATAAAAATGAAGAACCGACCCTAATTTAAGGTCAGTTCTTCTATTTAATCTTATACATTTCTGTTAAGAAATTATCTTCTTTTTCAATAAAATCTCTTTCGCACAATTCATCTAACTTATTTTTAAATTCATCATAGGATAAATTCTCTCCAGACTTTTTATTGTAATTAACTAAAGCTATATTTAAACTTGTTGCATCAATTGGAAGTAAATCCTTTATGTCAATAAAAAACTTTTCAAAAGTTTCCTTTTCGTGGCCATCTAACTCATCAAAAGGATTTTCCGTGTGAGGTGAAACTGTATTTGCAGCTCTAATTCTAACAAAAGATGTGCGTCCTTTTTTTGCAGAAGAAATAAACACATCTCCTGAACTTAAATAAGGAAGTCTTTTTGTTTCGTCAACGGAAAGATCTGTTTCCTCTTTAATTGTATCAATATCTGAAGCTCTTACAGTTCTAAAAATCAATTTTGTGTTTAATTGAGCAGTAATTGTTTCATCTAATAATGTGGGTCTTTGAGTTGCAAGAATTAAAAAGACTCCGTACTTTCTCCCCTCTTGAGAAATTTCACGCAAAATACTCTTTGATGGAGTGTCAAAACCCTTTGGAGCAAAATTATGCGCCTCGTCAGTAATAATTACAAAGGGTGGAAAATAATCAACTTTAACATTTCTTCTGTAAAGTTCATCTCTGTATTCCTTCCTTAAATAATATAATTTAGCTAAAAGATAAGTTGAAAACACATTTATCATTCTCGTTGATCCTTGAAGTACAACTAATTTTCTTCTCTTTAATAAATCTAAAAGCTCATCAATATTGTGAGAGAAAATTCCCTCGTTTTGAAGATTTATAAGTCTCCACAAAACTCCACGCACACTCATTGAATTACAAGTTTTGTCATATCTTTCATATATATCTAATACTTCTTCAAGTCGATTCATTCTAGTTATGTCTGGCTCGGCTGCAATTTCAGATAATATTTTATCTCTTGAACCAATCTCTTGACCTTCCAAAAGCATATCTAATTTGTTTTTAAAAGATTCGAAACTTGAGCCCTTTGCTAGCATTATGTCAATTACATTTTTCATGGAATCTGTGAGCGGTGATGCTGCGTTCAAAAGATTTTTTAAATCTCGCTTTTGCAATTCTTGAAATTTTATTCCCGTTTGCAATCCTATTTCAAGACATCTAAATTTGTCGCTGTAGTTTTTATTTGAAATTTCAGAATTATTTGAAAAATCCATTTCGTAATGAGGATCCATTACAATTGCAGGGACACCCATTTCCATTAATTCCTCTAAGATAACTCTAAGACCAAAGGATTTACCACTTCCAGATCCGCCAAAAACTCCTATGTGAGGATATTGATGCATAGATTTATAATCAAATAAATAAGGAAGTTCTCTTTGTTTTAAATATTCGTTGTTTTCAAAGGTGCTAAAAAGATTTTTATAAACATCATCCATTCCTTTAGCAATATTGTCAGTATTTTTTATTGAGCCGAGAACTAAAGAATTATTTGGCATTGTATCAATTAATAAATTTTTGATTTCATAAAATTCTGGCGCTCTCAAATCACTTCCAGTAAGGGGTGGATAAAGTAACTCTTCAAAAAATCTTAGTTTTGCTATATAAACTGTTTCTTCTCCAACATCGTAGCCCATGGAATCAAGAGATGACAATACATCGTTATCTACAAAATCTCCTCCAATATCAAGAGGAATAAATCTGTTAAAAGTTTTTGAGTCGACAACTTCTCCAATAATATCGCCTTGAACTGGATCTTCAACTATTAAAAACTCGTTGTTTCGAAAGTTTTTTTCCTTTGAACCAATATATACTTCCCTTGTTGTAGTAACACCAAGTACTTTCATTTTTCCTCCTATAAAGATCTCTTATCTCTTTCAGAAATAAAAAATCGTTCATAAACATCCCTATCCAAATATTCTTCTAAAAGCATTTCTAATATTTCATCAGTAATTTTTACATCCTTATCTACAATGTCAAGCCAAAGAGGTACTCCTCTCGATGACATTGGAGTTAAAGTATAAATTAAATTGCAAATTTCCACTAAATAATCTTCTTGCGTATCTAAAATATCAACGCCAATTGCTCCAGGAAATCTTGAAGTTCTCATAAATGCAGATGAAAATCCTTCTCCCATTCCATCTTTAATAAATTTTTTATTTATTTCATTTTTTATTAAAATTGCTTCGCCAGTGTTAAGTCTATTGAATAAAATTTCTCTATCATAAATACTTTCGTCAAGTTCAAGACTTCTTGCAATAACATTGGTCTTTATATCCTTTATCACACCAAAGAGAATTATATTTTTTCTTTCGCAACATTCTCGAAGCTCCTTAAACAATTCCAAGCAATTGATTTTATACCTAATAAATCCTCCGTCCATCATTAAATAATCAAAATCATATTTGTCTATGTATTCAAGAGCAGTTTCAATTTCAATGGTTGCCAAAAATTTTTGTGAAAGATTTTTATCGTCGTAAATTGAATTTAAAGTAGGCGTATAGACCTTTGTCTTATAAACTTCGTTGCCATCAGTTGACTTTGCAAGTCCTTGGAAAATTTCGATAAAATGCGGAAAAGCACCTCCAGACCTATTGTTTGAACCGTCAACTCCAACAGTTTTTTTGTATTTGGAAATTTCGTCTTTTTTAAACTTTTCCATTTTTATAATTTTTCCAACGTCTTCATTTATTTTTTCTCTAAATTCACTATTGTTTATTTTAAATACAAAGTCGTACTTATCTCTCAAATTAATATTTACATTCTTTATTTGTCCCTCAAGTTCCTTTAAATCTATCATAAATCCAAACTCTCCTTGTAAACGTCATTTTTTGGAATATTATATTTTTTTGAAATTTCTTTCACAGCTTGAGATTTTTTTACGCCTTTTTTTAATTCTTCCTCTAAGAGTTTTCTTATATTATAATTTTTTTCTTCGTTATTACCTTCTAGGCAAATTACAAATTCTCCCTTTTCAGTAATATCTTCATCAATAACTTTTGAAGTTGTGGATCTAATAGTTTCTTCAAAGACTTTTGTTATTTCACGTGAAATAGAAATTTTTCTCTCGCCAAAAACTTCGTAGACATCTTGTAAAAAATCTTTAATTCTATGAGGTGCTTCATAAAAAATAAGTGTAAATTTTAAATCCTTTAAAGATTCAAATTCTTTTTTTCTTGCAGAAGACTTATTTGAAGTAAATCCATAAAATGTAAAATGATCTGTATCGAGCCCTGATAAAACTAAGGCAGTAAGTGCAGCGTTGGCACCTGGCAAAACTCTAAAACCAATTTTTTCTTCAATTAATTTTCTCACAAGTATTGCCCCAGGATCACTTATTCCAGGCATACCTGCATCTGTTACAAGGGCGATGTCCCTATCAGCAATGTTTTCAATTATTTTAGCAGACATTTCAGATTCGTTAAACTTATGATAAGTTCGCAACTCTGCCTTTATGTCATAATGATTTAAAAGTTTTACTGTAACTCTCTTGTCCTCAGCAAAAATTATATCAACAGATTTTAAAATTTCAATTGTCCTAAGTGTAATATCCCCTAAGTTTCCAATTGGCGTTGGACAAAAATAAATCACAATAATACCTCATTTCTATAAACTTTTTTCATCTCTTCAGAATAATCCAATCCACTTCTTATATAAAAATCTCTAAAATCATTTCCAAAATTTGCTTGCTTTATAGCAATAATTATTGTTGTTTTTGCTTTTTTATTTTTATTTCCGTGGATGTTTATTATGTTTTTAACTCTAAGTCCCGCACTATTTATATTATATATCACTTCTGCAAGTCTATAAGTTGGGTAAATCATATAGAGAGTTCCAGAATTTTTTAAAAGATAATTTACTATGTAAAGGCTTCCTTCTATATCAAAAAAATGCTTTGCATCAATAGTTTCAAACTTAATATTTTTGAAATCATAATATGGTGGGTTGAAAATTACTGCATCAAAAAAATTTGTGTTATAAAATTTTTTCAAATTAAAAATATCTTCCTTTAATAAATTTATTTTCTCCTCTAATCTATTAAAAGAAATAGAATTCTTAAATAATTCCAAAGCATTTTTGTTTTTGTCAATAGCATGAATTTCATGAAATCTATCACATACCCTCAAAGACAAAATTCCAGTGCCGCATCCAAGATCTATGGCTCTCTTTCCACTTTTTACAAAAGAAGACAAAATCAAGGCGTCAGTAGTGTACTTAAATTCTTCATCATCTTGAAAAATAATATAATTTGTTCCTGAAACTTCATCTTTTTTCATATTTCACCCTTTAAAACTTTCATAGCCTCATTGTATTTTAATTCTGCTTTGTTTTTTAATTCGGAGTTAGTAACATCACTTAGTTTTCCTCCAGTTACAATGTCTTCTAACTTTACTATATCGTAATTTAATTTGCCATTTGCTCTATATCTATTGACAAAAGTCGGATAAACACCATAAGACTTTAGTTTTGTTTCTCCATTTATATTATCTTTTTCAATTATAAGTTTTATTAATGCTCCTGTGTCAACACCAGGTTTGTTTAAATTTTCCATTCTTTGATTTGAAAGAGCATTTCCCATTGAATAAATCGTAAAATATTTTTTATTATTTTTTTCCTCTATTTCATATTTTTGCAAAACATGTGGATGGGACCCCAGAATAATATCTGCACCATATTCTTGAAGTCTATTTTTTAAATTAACTTGCCTCTCATTTGGAATTAATTGGTATTCATTCCCCCAGTGAGCATAAACTATCACAATATCAGAATTATTTTTTAAATTTTCAATATCTGCCTCAACATTTTGTGCAAAAGTATTAACATAATATTCTCTACCACGTATTAATGAGTCCATTCCATTTAATGTGTCTGTAAAAGAAATTAGTCCTATTTTTATTCCATTTTTTTCAATAATTATTCCCTTGTCTCCATCTTCTGCAAGTGTTCCAAAAGAATTCATTCCACTTTCTTTTATGTGAGAGATAGTTTCTAAAACCCCCTCAGTTCCAGTATCTAGTGCATGGTTATTTGCAGTTGATATTGCATCAAATCCTGCATTTTTTAAGGAATAAATAGTTTCCTTAGGATAATTAAAAAGAGGAAATCCTGATAATTTTCTATTTGAATTTACTGAGCCTTCAAAATTTGCAATTGCAATATCTGCCTCATTAATGTCTGTTGAAATATTTGTAAAAATTGGTGTGAAGTCGTAAGATTCATTAGTTTTATAGTTCTTTACAATTGGTTGATGAAAAATCATGTCGCCCATTGCAAGAATTTTCACTTCAGACTTGTCCTCTTTTTTTATTTGTTCTTCATTTGCATTTTTTAATTTAAAAGTTTTATTTCCATTACTTGCAAAGTTAAAATTATTGTTATGAGAAATATAGAGTACAAGTCCCAAAGTAAATACAATGACTATAAAGAAAATATTTTTTAAATTTTTCAATCTTCACCTCTGCTAAATTCGCAACCACAGTAATCTTGTCTGTACATATTAAATTTATCAGTTAGCTCTACTGATCTTTTAAAACCATTTTTCTTTTTAAAATCTGAATATAAATATTTTACTTTATATTCCTCAGAAACAAATTTTCCAAGTCGATTTAAAATTTGAGAATCTTTATGAGGAGAAATAGAAAGAGTTGTTGTAAAGTAATCGTAATTGTTTTTTGCTGCATACTCTGCTGTCTTTTCAAGTCTTTGTCTATAACATCGAAAACATCTTGCTCCACCTTCTTTATAATTTTCAAATCCTTTTATATAATTTAAAAATTCATTGTGATTGTACTTTACGACTTTAACATCAATTTCCTCGTTGAGTCCTAAATCCTCAACAAGTTTAATTTGTTCATTAGACCTTCTGTAAAATTCATCTTCACTGTCAATATTAGGATTGTAATAAAAAACGTCAATGTCAAAGTAATCGCAAATTCTCTCTAAAACTGCAGAGGAACAAGGGCCACAACAAGAGTGTAAAAGAAGGCTAGGCTTTTTTTCTCTTTCAATTTTTTTTATTATTTTTTCCATTTCTAAATTGTAATTAATTTTATTCAAAATATCACCTAAAAAATTAGACTAGTTGCCTAGTCCAATTAATTTACATTCTTTTGTCTACTCTTAGCTATAATTCTAATAGATATACCTAAAATTATTATAGCAATGCTCACGAGTTGAGAAACTCTAAAAATTCCAATATAAAGTGAATCAGTTCTCATTCCTTCAATGAAAAATCTCGCAATTCCATAAACTATCATATAAAAAGAAATAAGTTCTCCTTCAAATTTCTGCTTTTTAGAAAGATAAAAATATAAAAACAAAAATATTGAAAAATTAACAATTGATTCATAAAAAAATGTTGGATGAACCCATTGACCATCGACTAAAATTGCCCAAGGTACATCTGTAACACCACCATGAGCTTCGCCATTAATGTAATTTCCCCATCTTCCAATGGACTGTGCAAGTGCTAGACCAGGAGCAACACAGTCAAGTAAAGTTAGTACTTTTACTTTTTTATGCTTACAGAAAAAATATATAGTAAGTCCACCTGCAATTATTCCACCGTAAATTGCAAGTCCTCCATTTCGGATGGCAAAAATTTCGTCTAAGTGTTTGCTGTAATATTCCCACTCAAAAAGCACATAATAAAGTCTTGCGCCAAGGACTCCAATTAATACAGCAAAAATAGAAACATCAGTTGAAATATCCTTATAAAGACCATATTTATAGTTTTTCTTCTCAGCCATCTTTTCTGTAATAAAAATTGCAAAAAAAACACCAATAGCTATTAAAATTCCGTACCACTTTACTTCAAGTCCAAAAATTGTAAAGGCAACGGGATTTATTCTCATAATAATTTGCTCTCCTTATAAATCGCAACTCCCGCAGAAACTCCAAGTCTGTCAGCTCCATTATTTATCATTTCTATTGCCTTTTTATAATCTCTTATTCCACCACTTGCTTTAACTTTTACTCTATCTGATACAGAATCCTTCATTAATTTAACATCTTCTGAATTTGCACCAGAAGTCGAAAAACCAGTTGAAGTTTTTACAAAATCTGCACCAGCTCTATCTGATAATTCACAAGCTTTTTTTATTTCATCTTTTGTAAGAAGGCAGTTTTCTAAAATTACCTTTAAAATTTTACTATTATCATGACAAATTTTTGCAATTTCTCTTATTTCATCTTCAACTTCCGTAAATTTTTTTGATTTGATATAGCCAATATTAATAACCATGTCGATTTCGTCTGCACCATTTTCAATTGCGTTTTTTGTTTCAAACAATTTAGTTTCTAAAGTATTTGCCCCCAAAGGAAAACCGATTACAGTACAAACTTTTACACTGCTATTTTTTAACATTTCTGCACATTTTTTTACCCAAATTGGATTTACGCATACTGAAAAGAAATTGTATTCTATAGCTTCCCTTACAATTTCCTCAATTTGCCCTTCAGTTGATTCTGGTTTTAACAATGTGTGGTCAATAATTCTGTTGATTTCCATTAATCTCTCTCCCAAGATGTATACACATCAGTTACATCATCATTATCTTCCAGTGCATCAATTAATTTATCCATATTTTTAATATCTTCTTCATCAGTTAACTCAGTAGTAGTTTGTGGAATATAAGTTATTTCTGATTCAATAAAAGAATGTCCTGCATCTTCTAATGCTTTTCTAACATCAATATAATCTTCAGGTGCAGTTATAATTTCAAAGGCTTCTCCTCTGTCAATTACATCTTCTGCTCCTGCATCAATTGCAGTAAGAGTAAATTCATCTTCATCAAGTCCTTCTTTAAGGACTCCAAGAGATCCTTTTTTATCAAACATAAAAGACACACAACCAGGTTGACCAAGATTTCCACTATATTTATCAAATAAATGTCTAACATCTGGTGCAGTTCTATTTCTATTGTCTGTTAAACAATTTACCATTACAGCAACTCCACCTGGACCATAACCTTCATATACAATTTCTTCAAAGTTAGCGTCGTTTTCTCCACCGCCAGCTTTAGCAATTGCTCTATCTATGTTATCATTAGGCATATTTTCTGCCTTAGCTTTATCGATTGCTACCTTAAGAGATGGATTGTAATCTGGATCAAGTCCACCTTCCTTAGCAGCAACAGTTATTTGTCTTGCAAGTTTGGTAAAAATTTTACCTTTTTTTGCATCTTCTTTACCCTTTTTATTTTTAATATTATTCCATTTAGAATGTCCTGACATTTAATCACCTTTCTATATAAATCGCCATTTTTAGCTTTTTTATTATTATATTACAAAGCTTCTAATATCGTCAATAGTTAGACTTTTCTTTTGTATGAGTCAATACTTAATTTATTGTAAAAAATTTAAAAATTCACTTGACAAAATATTTTTTTCCATTTACAATTCTATGCATAGACTTTGAAGAGGAGAGTACATTGTAAAAGTTTTTACAGAGAGATTTCATAGGGTGAAAGAAATCAAAATGGATACTTTGGAACATGGCCTTGGAGTCATCGCACCGAGACAATTGTTTAGACTGCGACAGGTATGCCTGTTATAGCGTTCGGAGTATGTTGGTACTCTATGAGGTTATTTTAGCGATAAAATAATAAAAAAAGGTGGTAACACGAAGCATAGCTTTCGTCCTTTATGGACGGGAGCTTTTTTTATTGTTATAAAGTTTTAAAATAAAAATTAAAATCCTTTTGAGCTGCCGACAAAAAATTTTAGGAGGATAAAATGACAAAGAAAAATTTAGGAACATTATGTGTACAAGCAGGTTATGAACCAAAAAATGGCGAACCAAGAGTTGTGCCAATAATTCAATCAACTACTTTTAAATACGATTCATCAGAACAAATGGGCAATCTTTTCGACTTAAAGGAAGCAGGCTATTTTTATACAAGACTTGCAAACCCAACTAATGATGCTGTTGCAAAAAAAATTGCAGCCCTTGAAGGTGGAGTTGCTGGAATTTTAACTTCATCAGGACAAGCCGCAAACTTCTATGCACTTTTAAATATATTAAAAGCAGGCGACCACATAATTGCTTCATCAGCAATTTATGGCGGAACATACAATTTAATTGCTCACACAATGAAAGATTTAGGCATTGAATCAACTTTTGTTGACCCTGCAATTTCACTTGAAGATTTAAACAAAGATTTTAAGAAAAACACAAAGGCAATCTTCGGCGAAACTCTTTCCAACCCATCCCTAAAAGTTTTAGATATAGAAACTTTCGCAAAGGCTGCACATGACCATGGTGTTCCACTAATAGTTGATAACACCTTCCCTACGCCAATTTTTTTAAGACCAATTGAATGGGGTGCAGACATTGTTACTCACTCCACTACAAAATATATGAATGGATTCGCAAATTCTGTTGGCGGTGCAGTTGTTGATTCTGGAAACTTTGATTGGTCAAAGTACAAGGACAAATTTCCAGGACTTACTGAACCTGATGAAACTTATCACGGAGTAATTTATACTGAAACCTTTGGCAAAGGTGCTTATATAACAAAAATGACAACGACATTAATGAGAGATCTAGGAAGTATTCCTTCTCCTCAAAATTCTTTTTATTTGGGAATTGGCCTTGAAACATTGCATCTTAGAATGCCAAGACATTATGAAAATGCACTTGCCGTTGCAAAATTTTTAGAAAGTAATGAGAAAATCTCTTGGGTAAGTTTTTCTGCATTAGAAAAGGACTCACAACACGAACTTGCAAAAAAATATCTTCCCGATGGATCTTGTGGCGTAATCTCCTTTGGAGTTAAAGGTGGCAGAGAAGCCGCAACAAAATTTATGGATAGCCTAAAACTTGCAGCAGTTGTAACACATGTTGCCGATTCAAGAACTTGTGTACTACACCCTGCAAGTACAACTCATAGGCAAATGAATGAGGAAGAACTTACACAAGCAGGTATTAGTTCTGACTTAATAAGAATGAGTGTTGGCATCGAAGATGTTGAAGATATAATAGATGATATTAAACAAGCACTAGAATCAATTTAATTTTATTAATTATTTCACATTTAATTCTAAAAA
>NZ_JBNPOJ010000030.1:0-10927 GCF_050315115.1 Peptoniphilus sp. SGI.035 | reverse complement strand
AAATAAAATTTTTTTTAAAAAATATTTTACATTTCAAAGGACATCGTGTATAATTTTGAAGTAAAAAAGTAATTTATTTAAATGTAGTTTATGTAGGAGGAATTATGCAAAGATACATTGGAACAGTAGTACGTGGAATCCGTACACCGATTGTAAAAAGTGGAGACAATTTAGTAGATATTGTCGTTGATTCCCTAGGAAAGGCTCTTGAATCAGAAAATATTTCTATGAGAGATAGAGATGTGGTAGCAATTACTGAATCTTTAGTTGCAAGAGCTCAAAACAATTATGTTACAATAGATGACATAGCAGAAGATATTAATAAAAAATATACTGGAGAAATTGGTATAGTATTCCCTATTTTAAGTCGTAACAGATTTTCAACAATCTTAAGAGGAATCGCAAAATCAGGAAAGAAAATCCATTTTCTATTCTCCTACCCTTCTGATGAAGTTGGAAACTCACTAATGGATCCAAACCTTCTTTATGAAACTAAAATCAATCCTTTCACAGATATATTAGAAGAAAAAGATTATAGAAGAATTTTTGGAGAAGTCGTTAAACACGAATTCACTGGCATTGACTATGTGAGCCTTTACAAAGAAATTTGTGGCGGTAATTGTGAAATTCACTTCTCAAATGATCCTAAAACAATCTTAAATTATACAGACGAAGTTCTTGTTGGTTCAACTCACACAAGATTTAGCATCAAAAGACTTTTAAAAGATCAAGGAGCAAAAATTGTTCTAGGTCTTGACGATATTTTAACTGAATCTATTAATGGCAGTGGTTATAACCAAGAATTTGGACTACTTGGCTCAAACTTTGCTTCTGAAACAAAATTAAAATTATTCCCAAGAGATGGAGAAAAATTTGTAAATGAAGTTCAAAAGAAATTAATAGACAAGTACAACAAAGACATTGAAGTAATGATTTATGGCGACGGAGCTTTCAAAGATCCCGTTGGAAAAATTTGGGAACTTGCTGACCCAGTAGTTTCACCTGCACACACTAAGGGACTTACTGGTACACCAAGTGAACTTAAAATTAAATACATTGCAGACACTGACCTTAAAGATATGGACTCTGAACAAGCAACTGTTGCAATGAAAGAAAAAATTTCTCACAAAAATAAAGATTTAGTTGGAACTAATGAAACTCTTGGAACTACTCCAAGAATAATTACCGACTTACTTGGAAGTCTTTGCGACTTGACAAGTGGTTCAGGAGATAAAGGAACTCCAGTAATCTTAATTCAAGGTTACTTCGACAACTTTGCAACAGAATAAAAATTAAGGAGCTTCGGCTCCTTTTTTTTTGCTCATTTTTATCTAGTTTCTTTTAATATTTTATTTATTATTTATAAAATTTTGACAATCTAAAAATTGCTATGCTAAAAACTCAAATAAACTATTCTTTCAATACTTACCATAGATACAAAAAAACCGCAACAAAAGTTGCGGCTTTTAGTAATTTATTTAACTGTGTGGATTAATACCATCCTCTAAGTTTCATAGCTTTGTCGATAGATTGAATAGCGTACATGTAAACTCCTTCTCTAGGAACTACATCATATTCATCACAAACTGCGAATACGCCCTTGATAGCTTTCATCATATCAGCTTCTTGTTTTTCTTCAACTTCAGCTTCAGTCCAGTACATTCCGTATTGGTTTTGAACCCATTCATAGTAAGAAACAAGAACTCCACCAGAGTTAGTTAAAATATCTGGAGTTAGAGGAATTCCTCTTTCTAAAAGAACTTTATCTCCTTCTGGAGTAGTAGGACCATTAGCAGCTTCACAAACTAATTTAACATTAAGTTTTTTAGCTACATCGCCAGTAATTACATTTTCAAGAGCAGCTGGAATTAAGATATCCCATTCGCCAGTCCAGAAATCATCAGAAGAAATTTGTTTTGCATCTGGATAACCAATTAATGTGTGGTGTTCGTTTTTATATTCAATAAGTTTTTTGAAATCTAGTCCATTTTCATTGTATAGAGCGTAGTTTCCTTCTTTTTTGTCCCATTCAGCTAGAGCGTAAACTTTTCCGCCTTGTCTTTCAATGTTTTTAACTGTGAAAGATCCAACATTACCAAAACCTTGAACTGCTATTTTAGCGTGTTTAAAATCAATTCCTTCACGTTTAGCAGCTTCTCTAGTTACTACTGCAACACCAAATCCTGTTGCTTCGTTTCTTCCTTCAGATCCACCAAGTCCAACTGGTTTACCTGTGAAAGTTCCTATATCTTGTCTGTCTCCGTTTAATTTGATGTATTCATCAATAAACCAAGACATAATTTGTCCATTAGTGTTAACATCTGGTGCTGGAATATCAATTCTTTCGCCAAGATATTTATAAAGTCCTCTTACCCAACCTCTTGAAAGTTGTTCTAATTCTCTATCAGAAAGTTCAGATGGATCTACACAAATTCCACCTTTTCCTCCACCATATGGAAGACCAAGTGCTCCACCTTTGAAAGTCATCCAAAGAGAAAGAGCTTTAACTTCATCAAGGTTTACATTTGGATGGAATCTAACTCCACCTTTTGCTGGACCAACTGCTGTTGAGTGAGCTGATCTCCAACCTTTGAAAGTTTTAACTGAACCATCATCCATTTTTACTGGAATAGAAATTTCAATAACTCTTTCAGGTTCTTTTAGGATTTCATAAACTGCTGGATCGCAACCTAGCTTGTCGCAAGCAGCTTTAACTTTTTGTTGGGCTGCTACTAATGGATTTAAAGTATCTGTCATTTTAAACACTCTCCTTATGTATAATCATGATAACCATTTCTTACAGTCATAATTATATCAAATAGAAATATTAAGTTCAAGAAGTGGAATTAAGTTTAACGATTTGTTTGGATTTATACTTTTAGTTTTGTGATTTATTTTTTTTTCGTAAAAAATAATTCAATTTGTAAACAATAGTAAATATTTTTTTGATTTTTTATTTAATTATTTCTATATTTTTGCTTAGTTTTATTCAATATATTATGGTATTTTTCTCTGTAATCATTTTCACTAATACTAAAAAAGTATAAAATATAAATCTCAAAAATCTTACTATAATCTAAAACTATAAAATTTTATTTTATTTTTAACTTAATTTTCTCTTAAATATGGTGTATTATACCTTATGAGGTGTTTTTATGAACTCAAGAAGAATAAGTCTTAAAGAATGGATTTTTTCAAAAACTTTTGGCAGAAAACTTCTATCAGTGATAGTATGCAATATAATTCTTGCCTTTTCCATAGTTTACATAATAAAGCCAAATTTACTAATATCTGGAGGTCTCACTGGCACAAGTATATTGATTTCAAATGTTACGGGACTTAGCCTTCCAATGTTAATATTTTTGTTAAATATACCCACTTCAATACTGAGTATGTTTTTCTTGGATAGAGATTTTACATTTTTCTCTACACTTTCAATCTTGTTGCTATCCCTATTTGCATCCTTTTACCAAAAAATAGCACCAGATTTTTATTTAACTAAAGAACCCATACTCGCTTGTGTATTTGGCGGCATTTTAAATGGAACTGGCATGGGCATTGCCTTTAGAAATGGAACATCAACTGGCGGTCTTGACATTGTAGCTGCAATTTTAAAGAAAAAATTTAACATCACTATTGGAAGTGTACTCATGGGAATTAATTTCATAATAGTTAGTTCATTAGGCTATTTCTTTACCTTTGACAAAGTTCTCTTCACTTTAATTTTAATGTTTATAAATTACAATGTTGTAGATAAAATTCAACTTGGCGTTGGAAAACAAAAACAAATCCTCATAATTTCTGAAAAAAATGAAGAGATTGCAAAGGAAATTCATAAAGAAATACATAGAGGTTCAACTTTTATCAATGGCGTAACTTCCTACAAGAGAAAGGACGTCTACATCTTATACGTAGTTTGCTCTTCAAGACAACTTGTGAAAGTTCGTCAAATTATTAAAGAATACGACCCCGAAGCCTTTGTTTCCGTTTCCGATACATCAGAAATTTTAGGCAATGGCTTTAAAGAACTTTCAGTTTAAAATTTAATTTTGTAATACTAAAAGACTTTGTAAAATAAAAACCACGACAATGGAAAATCCAAAATCGTGGTTTTTTTACTTTATCATTTGTCCCGCTGCTATATATATTCCAATTAAACTCCAATCGTAAATTATGTGAATGAGATAAGTTACTGTAAGATTTTTAGAAAGAACATAGGACATAGAAAGCCCCGTCCTTATAATTGAAATTATTAAAACAGCTTGTAGAATATTATAATTATATGTTGAAAGGTGCATTGCTCCAAAAATCACTGAGGAAAGTATTATAGCAAGAATTGTCTTTAAAATTTTATTTTCAGACTTCATTTTATTTATCACAAATAAAAAGGGAATTATAAAAATTATTTCTTCAGCAATAAATTGAATTAGCGTCGATATAAAAAAGCTTTTAAAATTATCTGGAGTTAATACTTCAAAAATTGGATTAACATCGGACTTTATGCCCAATTTTGTTACTACAATCGATGAAACTACAACTGCAATAATAGAAAAACCAAGCCCAATAATTATATAAAGCAAGTCCCTTCTTTTTAATGGCAAAAATATTTTGACTATAAAGTATTTATCTACAATTACTAAGGAAAGTAGAGAAATTACACTAACTGCAAGAGCCATTATTATTTCATTTCTAATATCAAGGATAGCAAATAAAAGGCTCACTCCATAAAAAGATCCTATGGAAATAATAAATGCAAGTATCCACTTCCAAGTCTTTGCTTCTATTTTAGGATATTCTCTTTTCATTTAGCACCAAACCCTATAAAGCCCTCATCTGTCAAAAGATAATTTAGCGGCATATCATATTCTTCATGCACTAATTTTTCTACAATTTGCTCAGAATAACCAATGCCCATTCTTATTGTTTCAACTTTTGCAAAAAATTTATCGTAAAATCCTCCGCCATAACCAAGTCTATAACCATCTTTGTCAAAGGCAAGTCCCGGCGTAATAGTTAAATCTACATCTATTACCTCTTTGCCTTCCTTTGGTTCTAAAATTCCCATTTTGTTTGGTTCTAGGTCATCTATTCCCTTAACTTCAACTGCAATCATCTCCTTGCCCTTTACAAGTGGCACCAAAAGTTTTTTGCCATCCCTTAAAATCATAGCAATAATTTCCTTTGTATCAACTTCACTTTTATAAGATATAAAAATAAATACAGACTTTGCATCTTTGTAAATTTCTAAATTTTTAAGTCTTTCTCTAATTTTTTTATCCTTTTCATCTCTATTTTTAATTTCTTCTCTTAGTTTTGAATATCTTTTTCTAAGTTCCCTTTTATCCATTTAAATCTCCTTGTTTTCACAAATTTCTTTGTAATCGCAATTTTTGCAGTCGCTGCTGGAATTATAATCGCCAGAGGTAATGCTATTTGTCATTGCAATTATTTCAGCTTCAACTTTTTTTAGAAGTTCACATAGTTCATCTTCTGTAAAGTAATTTCTCTTTCTATCATCTCTCGGCAAAATGTCAGAATTTTTTATCACAGTTGTAAGTTCAGCCTTTTTTACAGAACCATAAATTGCACTTGCTATTTTTTTACCCACTTTTATTCTAGAAATAGCATAAATTGGCATTTGAAAAGATTTTAAATCTTCTATTTCCTTTTTAGTCCTAACATTTGACCTCTTGTAATCAATTAAAATTTCACTATCGCCCAAAGAATCAATTCTATCAATTCTTCCCTTTATTTTTATTCCAGAAATATCTGTATCTATTTTTTCTTCAAAATATTTTGGCGTAAAGCCATATTTTTTTTGCTCCTCTAAATCACTTTTAATATATTCTCTTAAAGTGTTGAAAGAATTTATAACAGAAATTTTTTCTAAAAAAGAAAGACTATTAAATTCTCCCAAATTTTCTTCTTCTAAAATCAATTCCTTTAGAGTTTCAATGTTTAAATCCCTTTCCCTCTTGAAATATTTTTCTAAAATATGGTGATATTTATCGCCAGTTCTCTGATAATATTTTTCATCATAATCTTTTTCAAGTTTTTCAATTTTGTAAACTTTCTCAAAGAGAAATCTTCTTGGACATTCCTTTAAGGTGTCAAAATCTGTAACATAATAATTTCTCTCCCTTATTTTTTTGTTGATTCCAACAAGTTCTTCCCTTGAAACATTATAATTTAACTCCTCACGAGAATTGTCAAAATCAAGCTTTGAAGTAGAATAAATTTTCTCATGCTCTTTGATTTTTAAGCCTAAATCAAAAATTAATTTGTTCAAAAGTTTTGAGAGTCCCTTTTCATAATCATCTATTAAAATAAAAACTTCCTCCGACATAATTAAATCGTAGATTAGATAGATGTAATCTCTCCTAAAATTATCTTTTATTAGTCCAATTTCCTTCATGTCCTCTTCAGATTCTCTATTGTAAAGAAAATTATTTTTTACATTTCTCTCAAAATTTTGGCCAAACCCAATTAAAAATAAATTTTTAAATTCTCTATAATAATTTGATGAATAATTTGAAATTTCAATTCCCTCTAAGTTTTGAATTGCATCTGTCCTTGATTTTTCAATATACTTTTTTACAATCAATACAAAATCAAAGAGTGAAATCTCGCTATAAAGTGAAGAAAGTTTCTTCATTTTTGAGAAGTTTTCTTCCATTTTGTCGAGAAATCTTAAATCTCTAATTTCCAAAGTGTCGAGATTTATTTTTACCTCATCCTTAATTTTAACTTTTGCAGAATTTAAGTATTCGCCAAAAAAGTTTAAGTAATAATCTATATTTGCAATCTCTTTTATGACTTCCCCTTGTAAAATTTCAACTCCACTTAAAAAATTATCTATTGAGTCAGAATTTACTGTAATGCTCTTTGTCTTTGAAAAATCTATGTCGTATAAATTATTAAAATCATAGGACAAAAAGCCCTTTTCAAGGTCAATTGCATCACATTCAATGGGAAAATATGAAAGTCTAACACGTTTTAATGTGTTTTCTTTGCTTTTATCTTTAAAATATTCCAATAAAACCATAAATTCATTTTCTAAAAGAGATCTTTCACTGCATTTCACATTAAATTCCAGATTTTCAAAATTTTCACGTGATTTTATTTTATAGGCAAGTCTTTTTGAGCCAGTTAAAATGTCAATGTCCTCGATTTTTTTATTTTTAAGGGTCATTTTTATTTTAGAGAAAAATAAATTGTAAAAATCTCTCTTTGACGAAATCACATTTATTTTTTTGCCCTTTAAATGCTCTTTATAATCTAAAAATGTCCCCTTTTCTAAAATAAAGCCAAGAGCCTCTAAAATTTTTATAGTAGAGGAAACTAATTCTGAACTAAAAAAGTTAAAGGGAAGGTCGATATAAATATTTTTATTGGGAATTTTAGATAGTTTTTTTATAATTTCTTCTTCACTTTGTCTAAATTCCAAAAATCCCGAGATTATAAAAGTATCAAAGGGAGTTTCTTCCATTGACTGCTCCTTTAGCCTACCATAAAGGTCATATCCTCTTTTTTCAAAATAATCTTTGTAAATTTGAAAAACTTCTCCGAGATTTTTAAAAATTTCACCCTTTATCTTTAAAATATCTTCGTCGCATAAATTATTTTCTACTATGTCATCGAAAAAATCCAAGATGATGTCCACAGTTTCGGGGAAAATTTCTATATCGCCAAAATTATTCTTCAAAATTTTAGAAAGAATTATGTATTTTAAAATAGAATCGGGTTTGCGCCTGCGGTTTTTCTTTCCAATGCCGTCAAAGGTTTCAAACTCGGTCTTTGTTATATCTACTTTATTTTTTAGCATATCCCTTATGTAAAAATTTATCGCAGATTGAGAGGGCAAGATTATCAATGTCCTCTCGCCCTTTAAATTTGCAAAATCAAATTTTTCCCTTGGATTTATAAAAATTATTTTTTTCATTTAAAATTTCACCCAAATTCACTTCAAAAATTTCCTCTGCAATACACGTCATTTTTTCTCCCGGAAGATAAGTAAATTTCTTGCCCAATAAATTTTTTAGCTTGTCGCTCTCAAAGACAAGGGCATAATTGTGCAAAAATTGACTATCCAATCCCTTGTCCATAAAAATTTTATTTGTTTTATCATCTCCATACTTCCTGTCGCCAATGATAAATAAATTTTTTTCCTTCAAAGAAGCCCTAATCTGATGCGTCCTTCCCGTAATTAAATTGACAGAAAGAAGAGAATATCCGCCCTTATTTTTTAACACGTGAAATTTTGTAATTGACCTCTTGCCTTGGTCCCTAGATTTTTTCATCACATTATTTTTTGTCTTAACTAAATTTATGTCCACATCAAAATCATTTTTCACATTTCCAGAAACAATGGTAATATAATATTTTTTTATCTCGTGATTTTTTATAGCTTCATTTAAAACTTGTAAAGTTTTTAAATTTTTAGCTCCAATTAAAATTCCAGATGTATTTCTGTCAAGTCTATTTACAAAGGCAGGTCTAAAGGATTTTTCAAGCCTTGGACTGTATTCGCCCTTTTCAATTAAATAATCCACCATCCTGTCGAGAGCATTGTCTTGATAAGTGCTACTGTCGTTATGAGTTAGCATATTTACCGGCTTTTTTACCAATATTATATCCTCATCTTCGTATAAAATATTTGGAAGCTTTGAGTTCTTAGATTTTTTTATGTCTTTCTTAAATTTATTAATAGTATCTTCTGACAAAAATAATTTTATGCTGTCCCCTTCGTCGATAATATCCTCTGGTTTTGCCTTTTTACCGTTTAACACTATATTTTTCTTTCTCAAATTTTTATATATAAAGGAAAGTGGCGCCTTCTCAAAATAAATTTTAAGAAATCTATCCAACCTTCTTTCACCGTCATTTTTATTTACAATAATTTCTCGCATAATTTCTCCAACTTTTCATTTTTTAACTTTACTGTTATAATTATATCAAAACAAGATGAAAAGAGGTTTATTTTGAATAATTTTAACAGAGGCAAACTCTTTTTTATTAAATTTTTACAAGTTTTATTGTCAATTTTATTTTTCTTAGCCTTGGTTTTCGTAATCAAGTGGAGAATTGACTCCCTTTATCTAAATTCAATTTCAAACCGCAAGGTACAATTAAGCATCGTAGACGAATTTACAAAGACGGCAAATGAAATTTTAGTTGCAACTGGACTTAAAGATGAAAAATCTGTAAAGCCAATTGTAGCTTTAGACGAAGGCAAAGAGGAAAATGAAGATGATGACAATACTAAAGCAAAAATTACAATTCCTGAAGGCACAAATGTCGATGGACTTGGCGAAATTTTAATGTCAAAGGGTTTAATAAAAGATTTGAATGCTTATAAGGCATTAGTTGACGATATGCAAATAGGAAATAAAATTGTTCCCGGCACTTACGATTTAAACAAGGGATTAAAGGTAAGGGAAATTCTTGCCAAAATTTCTAACACAAATTTAAAGACCTACAACATAAATATTAATGAAGGTGCAACTCCAGCCGATGTTGCAAAAACACTTATGGATAATGGAGTAATAGTTTCACAACAAGCCTTTGTAGATTCCTGCAACAACCTTGGCGTAACTGCCTTTGCACCTGGAACACACGAAATTTTAATGCCATCAAAAGTGGCAAATATAATTAAATCACTTGCTAAAAATTAATCTGTGGGAAACTGCAGATTAATTTATTTTATCTGTTAATATTGCTTATTTATTTTAGCAATAGATATTATAGATAAATTGTGATATATTTTAAAAAAGAATGGAGGATATTATGCACAAAAATAGAATTAATAGACTAATAAAAAAGATGAAAGAAAATAATTTGGCTCACATGATAATAAGCGACCCCTATGCAATTTTTTATTTTTTAGGCAAAAAAATTGAACCAGGAGAAAGAGCCCTTGCACTTTACATTCATAAAGACGGAGATATTGAACTTTTAATAAATGAATTATTTCCACAAGATGATGATATGGGAGCGCATCTAATTTGGTATAACGACATTGAAGACGGCATCGAAAAGCTTTCAAAATACATTAAGGATGACGAAATAATTGGCATAGACAAGTTTTGGTCTGCTAAATTCTTGCTTCGCCTTCAAGAAATTTTTCCCGACAAAAAATACATCAATGGTTCCGACATTGTAGACGCAGTAAGACGCATTAAAGATGAAGAAGAAATAAAATTGATGCGTGAATCTTCTATAATAAACGACAAAGTTATGGAAGAAATTATCCCTTGGGTTGTAAAGGGACTTAATGAAAGACAACTTAGTGCAAAACTAAAGGAAATATATAAATCACATGGCATTGAAGAAGTTTCCTTTGAGCCAATCACAGCTTACGGAAGATCTGCTGCAGATCCTCACCACTCCACAGATGACACTTGTGGCAAACTAGGCGACTGCGTAGTTTTAGATATTGGCGGAATGTATAAAAATTACGCCTCTGACATGACACGCACAGTTTTTATAGGCGAGGTAAGCGACAGAGCCAGAGAAATTTATGAAATCGTAAAAGAAGCCAATCTTCGTGGCATTGCAGCAGCAAAACCAGGCAACAAAATGTCTGACGTGGACAAAGCTGCAAGAAGTTACATCGAAGAAAAAGGTTACGGAAAATATTTCACTCACAGAACTGGACACTCCATTGGACTTGAAACTCACGAAGCTGGCGACGTTTCATCTGTAAACAACAGCATAATAGAAGCTGGACAAATTTTTTCCGTTGAACCGGGAATATATTTGCTAGATGAAGGCATTGGCGTGCGTATCGAAGACCTAGTGCTAATAACAGAAGATGGTTGTGAAGTTTTAAACCACGTTTCAAAGGATTTAAAAGTTGTCCCAGTAGAATAATTTTATAATTAAAACTAAAAAAAGCTGTGTCTCCACAGCTAAATCAATAATCTAT
>NZ_JBNPOJ010000029.1:0-12484 GCF_050315115.1 Peptoniphilus sp. SGI.035 | reverse complement strand
GTAGTATTGATGTCAAGGAATAGAGTATAGATCATCTATTTCAGACTTCTACTTATATTAAGCGATATTAAAATAGCTTTTGTCGCAAAAATTGGGTGATGCAATTGTATGCTTCACCCATAAATTTACAATTTACATATTTATTTTTCATACTTTAACGACTTATTTGTAAGATAAGAAAATACAATTGTCTCTGCAATAGCAAATACAAATAATAATGTTAAATTTTGTGTATTAATAAACCTTCCGTTATTTAGTTCTAGGGATAGGTAATTAAGACCCATGATCTTTGCCAATATAGGTAATATATTTTGTGTGGTTAAAGCAAAGCCTAGTATTGATGTAAAAGTCGATAAAAGAACTATTATGCCTAGAGATTTTATTTTTATTGCTAAAAATTGAAAAACAAAAATCATAGGTAGTGAAAGTACAATACTAAGACTTATATAGTAAATGTAAATTCCAAAATTTGTATCTTTAAAATGACAGATAAACTTTCCTTCAAGATAAAATAAAAGTAGAAAATACATTTGTGTCAAAGCAATTATAAGTAAAGATAAAGTTCCTTTAGATATTATAAAGGATATATTCTTTATTGGGCTAATTCGTACTAATTTTAGATTAGCCTTATGCTCTACGGACCATAGACTTGCTACGACTATTGCTATAAGAGGTATAAAGAAAAATGAAAAGTAAAACAAAGTTACTTGCGTCCAAAGACTTTTCCATTCAAAGCGTAGTATTTCAATGTTATTAAGATAGTTTATTAATCCAAAAATATTGGCAAGTAATGGTATTATAATTGATGCCAACAATAAGTTCAAAAATTTTGTTTTCTTTAATTCTAATATTAACATTTTTTCCTCCTTATTCTTTTTCTAAAAGGAATTTTTTCATGTTCTTCATATAAATAATGCTGATTACTAAAAATAAGAGTGATATTATTGGGATATAATATTGTAATGGATTTAATATTTTTATAAATTTATCTCCTTCTTTGATATAAGATATATTCATTAGGCAAGAAATCCAAGCAAAAGGATTTATATAGCTTAGCAATCGAGATGTTAGCATACATATAATTCCAGATAATGCTCCAATAATTGACAAAAAAGAAGTAAAATAAACTTTTTTTGTCTTCATTTCAATAATCATAAATAAAGCAAGTAAAAACAAATTGATAAACAAGATAGCTATAAATAAAAGCAAAAGCCTAATTATAACGTCCACATTAAAAACAAAGCATTTTGATTTTTCTGAAAGAACAATTAGGAGTATCCATTGAATAATCTGTAGTAATAGTAATTTAGAAGATAAATTTTTAAATTTATTTAATAAAATATCTGTAACTTTTTCTCCCAAGCTAATTTGTAGTTGCCACATATTGTTTTTCTCTTCAATTTCAATTACTTTTTTAGCCAATGAAGATATTAAAATTGGATTGACCAATAAGCTAATAAAAAAATATGCATCTAAAAGCTCATATAAAAAATATGCAGAATTTAATGCAGTTCTGGAAAAAGTAACTCCTACTGGAATCAAGGTTTGAGATGCAAAAATTATAAACAATAAAAAATTTATTCCTAGCTTTTTATTTTTTTTACTTTCTAAATTTTTCATTATTTAACTCCTTTGGTTTCTGCTATAAATAGCTTTTCAAGGCTTTCCCTTTCTTCTTCGATTCGATAGATGTCTACTTTTCCGTGTAGATAATGAACAATTTTTCCAATTTCATCATTAGATTTTTTTCCAAGGATTAGTTTTTTATTTTTAACATTTTTCTGAGAAATATTTAATAGGGAAGCGGTTTTAATATTATCAGATGTTTCAATGGAGATAAATGGAGGATGAATCATTCTATAATCAGAAAGCTTTCCATTATAAATTAATTTTCCACTTTTTAATATCCCAATATGGGTAGATATTTTTTCTATTTCGTCTAGGATATGAGATGAAATTAAAATGCTAGCGGAAGAATTCGTCACAATATTATTAAATAGATTTCTCATTTCTTCTATCCCCTGTGGATCTAGTCCATTAATAGGTTCATCCAGAATTAACATTTTGGGATGTCCAATTAAAGCGATAGCAATCCCAAGTCTTTGTTTCATTCCAAGCGAGTATTCTTTAGCTTTTTTATTTGTAGCACTTGTAAGTCCCACAAGTTCTAATGTTCTTGTGATTTCATTTTTACTTATATTTTTGAGCATACAAATAATTTCTAAATTTTCGTACCCTGTGAGATGTTCGTAAAAAGATGGATTTTCTATTAAAGCTCCAAGGACTCTATTGAACTCTTTTTGATTTTTTTCATTTAATTCTTTTCCAAATAGGAAAATTTTTCCAGAATCTTTTTTTACAAGACCTAAAATTAGTTTCATCAATGTAGATTTGCCGGCGCCATTAGGTCCAATCAAACCATAAATAGAACTTTCTTCTATTTCAAGATTTTCAATATCCAACACACAATCACTTGCATAAAATTTTTTCAAGTTTTCAACCTTTAGTATGTTATTCATAATATTTCACCTTCCTTGAATGTATTTTAGCAATTAAAAATAAAGATATAATTTCAGCAAGATCACTTTTACATCACAAATTAAAATATTGAGTGATATTGACTAGAGAATTAAGAAAGTTATTATATAATAAAATAAAAGGAGATCTAATATGATTGAAAATAGAGAACAGATTATTTTAATAATTGATGATGACAAGGATTTATTGGAAAGCTTATATAAATACTTAGTAAGTAAGGGATACAAAAAAGTTCTAACTGCAAAAAATTTAGCAGAAGCTGAATTTAAAATCATCAATAACAACTTGGATCTTATCATCTTGGACTTAATGTTGCCAGATGGAAGTGGCTTTGAATTATTAAAGAAAATTAGAAAAAAATCAAGAGTACCTGTAATAATTTTATCAGCTTTAGATGGAATTGAAGATAAAAGAGAAGGTTTTGGAAATAAGGCAGATGATTATATTGTAAAACCATTTTTGCCTGAAGACCTTCTTTGGAGAATAGAGGCAGTTCTTAGAAGAAGTTTAGGCTCAATGTCAGAGAGTAGAATAAAGTTAGGTAAAGTTATCTTTGATAAAGAAAGGGCAATGTTAATTAGAAATAATAAGGAAGAAAATTTAACTGCTAAGCAATTTCAAATTTTAAATCTTTTGGCAAATAATTTGAACAAAATTGTATCAATTAATCAAATATTAGATGAAGTATGGGGAGAAACTTACGGCTATGAGAATACACTAATTACTCATATTTACCGAATACGAGAAAAATTAGAAGAAGACCCCAAAAATCCAAAAATTTTAGTCACAATAAAGGGTTTAGGTTATAAATTAGTTTCTGATGAGGATGTTTAAATGCTTAATTATATTTTAAAAAGATTTACAAAAATTGTTGTTCGAATTATTTTATTATTATTTGTTCTTGTATTAATGTTGTTAAGTATACTCTATGTTAGCTACAAAAGTAGAACTAATAATCCTTATCCCAATGAAGTATTTGATTTTGTAGACAAAAATAAAAGCGAAATACTTTTAAACAAAAAAAATAAAAAATATTTAGAAGGGAGAAAGATTTGGGCAATTAGGATTAATAAAAATGGAGAAGTAATTGAAAGCTTTAATAAACCAAATGAGGTGAAAGATAAATTTGAGATTACAGATATAGCAAGATTTACTAGGTATTACTTAAATGACTATCCAGTCTTTACTTATATAATAGGAGACGGATTAATAGTATTTGGCTATCCAAAAAATTCCTTTGACAAGTTTCCAATAAATTTTGTAGATTATAAAAGTTTTGCCTTTAACTTAAAGTTATCAGCTTTCTTTTTGCTGATATTTTTGTTTTTAGTATACTTAATGTATAAAATAGATGTAAAAAATATCTTTAAAAAGTTAGACCCTGTCCAAAAATCAATAGAGCAGCTTTATGAAGAAGACTTTGATAAGTTAGAAGAAGTTGGCGAGCTTTCAGAACTATCAAAATCAATAAATGATGCGAACATGAAGTATCAGGACTTGAAATCAACACAAGCAAAGTGGATTAGGGGGATTAGCCATGACATAAGAACACCACTTGCAAAAATATCTTGGAGTCTAAATGAAATAAAAGAGGAGAAAAATTTAGAAGAAATTACGAAAATTCAAGAGCAAATATTAAAAATTTCCAATATAATAGAAGATTTAAATTTGACAATGAGTATAAGTTCACTTAGTAAAGATAAATTTACTATGGCAGACCCTGTACCTATACTTAGAAAATTAATAGTTGAAAAGTTAAATGAATATCCTGATAGAGAAATAATTTTTGACAATGAACTTGATAAAGTAAAAATAAACATGAATAATAATTTATTTTATAGAATGGTAGAAAATGTATTGAAGAATTCTTTAAGCTATACAGATGGAATAATTAAGGTATCAGCTTACTCTTTGAATGATAAGATGTTTATTTCCATGGAAGATGAAGGTCAAGGAATAGAAGAAAAATTAATAGAGAAAGTTCAAAATTCGGATTTAAGTCATGTTACAACTCATGGAATGGGATTATTCATATCAAAGCAAATAGCAGAAATTTTAGGAGGAAGTATTTTTATTGAAAACACTTATCCAGGTGTCAAAGTTTTATTTAGCTTTAATTTAATTTAAAAATTATTAATGCTAGCAAAAATTGAGTTTTAATGTGAAAAATTGATAGTATTAATAGCAATACAAAAATAGGATTAATAAAATTTTAAAGACATCTGAAGAGTTTTTATAGGAATTAATATGCATAAATGTAAACTGAATAGATAAAATCTATTATAAAAAGTTTTAATCAATGATAATAATAAATATCCAATACAATAATTACGGCTTAGATAATTTAACTAAGCTGTTTTTTAAGTTTATTTATATTTAAAATGGATTATCTTTTAAATAAGGAAATATTATTTTAGTGCTTATAGACAAAGGACTTGACATAAGCAATTAGTTAGTGCTACCATATAGTAAACAGTGTTATCTTAAATATGGAGGTGACTTTTACTGAGGAATAAAGATATTACAATAAAAAAAATATTAAGAAGTGCAAAGAATGAATTTTCAGAACATGGATTTGAAGAAGCTTCTGTAAGAACTATCGCTAAAAATGCTGGAGTTACACCTGGTGCAATATATAAACACTTTAAATCTAAAGAGGATATTTTTAAGGCAATTGTAAGTCCTGCCATTAATCACTTATATAAAAGAAATAAAGAATTGACAAACCAAGCAATAGAGGAAATTAAAACAAAGGGTTTGGAAGCTTTTGAAAAAAAATCTGATGATAGTAATAAGGAATTGTTGGAATTTATTTATCAAAATGATTCTATTTTTAACTTACTATTTAACTGTTCCCAAGGTACAGAATTTGAATCAATTCGTCATGATTTAGTTAATCTTGAAGTTCAGGGTGCTAAGAAATTAATTGAGGCTCTCAAGGGAAAAAAGATTGAAACAAATAATTTAAATGATGAAGAGCTTCATGTGCTCTACACTATGGCATGTACGCCTTTATTTGAGATAATTACACATAGATATCCTTATGATGAAGCCTTAAATTTTATAGACATGATGGAGGCAGCGATGAATTTTGGATGGAGTAGGATTATAAAGTAAAAAACATAATTTAAAATCTAAATAAAATAAATTTTGAAATCGGGTTTAACCCGATTTTCTGCGTTTTTAGGGAAGTAAACAAAATGAGGAAAAATTTACTAACGAAAATAATTATCAATTAGTTACTTTAAAATAGGTAAATATATAAATTTTAAATGGAGGTATTCAAATGAATGAAACAAAATTAAAAACAAAAGATTTAGTCAATATTGGTATTTTTTCAGTGATTTATATGGCATTATCAATGGCTGTAATGTTTATTCCAATATTTTCACCAATACTTTGGTTATTATGGCCTGCAATGACAGGAATAATATGTAATTTTATATATATGTTATTAGTGTCTAAAATTTCAAAGCCAGGAACAGCTTTTCTTTTAATAACTATTACAGGGATTATATATTTTGCTATAGGAGAATGCACTTTCACAATTGTAGTAACTTGTGTTATTGCTGGTATTTTAGCAGAAATTGCAAGAAAAGTATTGGGGTATAAAAAGCAAAAGAGCATAATCGTATCTTCAGGATTGATTTGTATCGGGTTAATTGGCTCACCATTACCTATGTGGTTGTTCCAAGAACCTTATATGAAATCTATTATTGAAATGGGAATGAGTCCAGAATATGTAAATAAATTACAAACTTTAATTTCAATTCCAACACTTATTGGTATGATAATTGCCGCATTTATTGGAGGAGTTATCGGTGCATATATAGGTAAAGCTATGTTCAAAAAGCGTTTTGAGAAAGATGGAATCATATAAATGAAAGGTGTTGTAAGAGGTATTATAAAGTTAAATCCACTAACTGAAATCATTTTTTTGATTTCAGTTAGTATAATAAGTTTTACAAATAACAGTCTAAAGATGGATGTTTATATTCTTTTAACGGTTGCTATTATAGCATCATTTATGGGACTTATTAAAATATCTTTAAAGGCAGTATCTGTATTTTTATTATTACAGGGATTGAAATATTTTGTTTTGCCAATTTTACCAGATATCATTTCAGTACATTTTGGTTTATTAGTAATTCATGCTCCTAAGTTAATACCGATTTTTTTAGTTGGTCAAATTCTTATAAAAACTAATCCTATACGTAATATTATGCATGCCTTAAAAATGATTCATTTTCCTGAAAGTCTAATTATTTCTTTGGCTATAAGCATCAGATATTTTCCATCTTTAAGAGAGGAGAAAATATTAATTTCAGATGCAATAAAAATAAGAGGCGTGACTGGATTTAAAAAGATACAATTAGGACTCATGTCATTAATAGTTACAGCTTCTAATACTGCAGATGAATTAGCTCAAGCTATTACAGTTAGAGGGATAGAAAATCCTGCAAGGAAGACTTTTATGGATAATGCAGAATTTAACACTTGGGATCTAGTAATTATCCTATTATGCATTCTAATGTTCTTCAATGTAAAGTTCAAATTATTTTTATAAGAGGTACGAAACATGATTAATATAAATGAAGCTTCATATTCCTATAAGAGAAGCTTAGAAGACCAGTTAAAGAAAATTTCAATAAAGATTAATCAAGGAGAAGTTATCTTATTATGCGGAAAATCTGGTTCTGGGAAAACAACTATAACAAAATTAATCAATGGATTGATTCCTCATTTTTTAGAGGGAAATTTATTAGGAAATATTTTTATAAATGGGATAAACACAAAACAAATGAAGATATATGAAATTTCTGAGAAAGTGGGAACAATTTTTCAAAACCCCAAAACACAGTTTTTTAATTTAGATTCAGATAGTGAACTAACATTTGGATTAGAAAATTTAGGTGAAAACCCTGATAAAATAAAAAGACAAGTTTCTAAAGTAGTACGTGATTTTAGAATTGAAAGATTAAAAAACAGAAATGTTTTTATGATGTCAGGTGGAGAAAAGCAATTACTTGCTATTGCATCTATTTATGCTACCAATCCAGATGTATATGTGTTTGATGAACCTTCTGCAAATATTGATGAGTATGGTATTGAAAGAATAAGAGAGATGCTTATAAATCTTAAAGCTCAGGGCAAGACAATTATTATTTCTGAACATAGACTCTATTATTTAATGGATTTAATTGATAGAGCTATTTATTTACAAGACGGAAAAATAAAATATGTTTTTTCAAATGTGGAATTTTCTTCAATTAGTGATGACTCACGAAAGAAACTAGGACTTAGAACTTTTGTAAGAAAGAAAAATGATGATTTTGCAAATCCTGTCACATTTTGTGAATCTGATGACTTTGTAGTTTCAAATTTAGAATATGAAAATAAGAAACAAAAAATTTTAGATAAGATAAATATTTCCGGAAACAAGGGAGATATTATTGCAATAACAGGTAAAAATGGTCAAGGAAAAACAACATTAATGAGAATTTTGTGTGGACTGTTGAAAGAAAACGAAGGAAAAATAAGCTATAAAGGAAGTCCCATAAAATATAAAAAACGAAGAAAACTTTGTTATATGGTTATGCAAGATGTAATTCATCAGTTTTTTTCGGAATCTGTAAGAGATGAATTTAGTTTATTTGATTCTAAAATAGATGAAAAGCAAATAGATAATATTCTAGAAAAATTAGATCTTAAAAAATTAAAAAATCGTCATCCTATGTGCTTATCAGGAGGTCAAATGCAGAGACTTTCTGTAGCATTGGGGATGTTAATGGATAGAGAAATTATTATTTTGGACGAACCAACGAGTGGACTTGATTATACAAATATGCTCGAAATAAGCAAAGTCATTAAAAAATTTTCAAATAATAAAATTATATTTATTGTTACGCATGATAATGAATTGATTGATAGTACATGTAATAAATTATTGGAAATTTGCGATGGCAGAATAAAAAGATTTTATGAAAGAAGGTAAAAGATGGATATCTTAAAGGGACATAAAAGCAAGATTTTCGCAGCTGTATTCATTGCGATAATAGGAGTAGGATTTGGTGTAATACCTTATTTTTCTGTAGCAGCCATTATTAATAACTTGGTTGCAAAAAATGCAAATTTAAATAATTATTATCCATATATTTTTGCTGTATTTTTGGGATTTTTGGCAAGTATATTATTTCATGAAATATCTACTATTATTTCTCATAATCTTGCCTACAGGATTATTGAAGATAAAAGAAAGTTATTAGCTGACAAATTAAGTAAAATTTCTATGGGAGAAGTTGAAAGAAAAAGCAGCGGACAGTGGTCTCAATTTATGGTGGAAACACTTGATAAAATGGAAAAACCGATTGCTCATGTGATTCCAGAAGTTATTGCTAATATATTCATTCCTATAGTATTGATCATAACAATTTTTATAATGGACTGGAGAATAGGAATTGCAAATTTACTTACAATTCCATTGGGATTATTGTTCTCAATGTTAATGATGCGAGGTTATGAAGAAAAATCTAAAAGATACCAAGAAGCAGCTAAAGCTATGAATACGACAATGGTTGAATATGTAAATGGTATTAAAGTTATAAAAGCATTTAATAAATCAGCATCATCATTTGGGAAATTTAGAAAGACTGTTGAAGAGAATAAGAACGCAATGCTTGATTGGTATTTGAGTGTTTGTTTTTCAATGACAGCAACTATGGAAACTATCCCGTCAACTATGGTATTCGTTTTACCAGCTTCCTTGTATTTCTTTATGAAGGGTAGTGTTGAAGTAGGGACTCTTATCACGTGTATATTGCTATCATATGCTTCATATAAACCATTAATAAAAGCTATGAGTCATATGGAAACAATAGCAAATATAAAAGTTGTATTTGAAGAAATAAAAAAAATAATGGAAATTCCTAACTTAAAAAGAGGAGAAGAAGTAAGAGATATAAAATCTTATGATGTAGAGTTTAAAGATGTTACATTTGCATATGAAGAGTCAAAGAATGTATTAAATAATATTTCGTTTAAAGCAAATGAAAACGAGTTAACTGCAATCGTTGGAAATTCAGGTAGTGGAAAGTCTACTATTACAAAACTAATCGCAGGATTTTGGAATGTTTCTAATGGAGAAATTTTAATTGGAAAAACAAATTTGAACGAATTGCCTTTAAAACAGAATATGGAGCTTGTTAGCTATGTGTCTCAAGAAAACTTTCTTTTTAATAAAACAATATTAGAAAATTTAAAGATGGCGAAAGAAGATGCGAGTATGGATGAAATTAAAGAGGCTTGTGAAAAAGCGAGTTGCTATAATTTTATAAAGAGCCTACCAAATGGATATGAAACTATTGTAGGGAAGGGAGGAGCAAATCTTTCTGGAGGAGAAAAGCAAAGAATTGCAATAGCTAGGTGTTTTTTAAAGAATAGTCCTATTGTACTACTTGATGAAGCAACAGCATATTCTGATCCTGACAATGAATCAGTTATTCAACAGTCTATTGATAAGTTAATTAAAGATAAAACAGTGATTATGGTAGCTCACAGGTTATCTACAATTGTAAATGCAAATAAAATAATTGTGGTGGATAATGGAGAAGTAATTGAAGAGGGCACTCATAAACAATTACTCGAGTTAAATGGGAGATACAAAAAAATGTGGGATGTATATACAGAATCTAAAGAAATCGAGGTGATATAAAGTGAGAGAATTGATAAAAACTTTATATGAGGTGTCAGGGTCATATTCAAATAAAATAACAAGGATGCTTATTTTTGATGTATTTAAAGGACTATCTGAAGGAGTTTCCTTAGTTGCAATTTTATTTTGTTTGAGCAAAATTTGCGAAAATATATTTACAGGTCAAAGTGTTTTAATGAAGGATGTATACACAGTATTTATAATTGCGGCTATAAGTTTACTAGGAAAAATCACATTTGGATATTTGGCTGACAAAAACAAATATATTGCATCTTATAGTTTGGGTGCAGAAAATAGATTATATATTGGAGATCGACTTAAAAATGTAAACATGGGATATTTTAGCACAAATTCTTTAGGGAATATAGCGGGCGCCTTGTCAACTGTTGTGGGTGAACTTGAGACAGTTGGGGTTTTTATTATTGAACAAATGCTTGTTGGTACAATACAAACATTGATTATGGTAATTTTTATGCTACCCTATGATTTTGTAACAGCTGTTATTATATTATTGACTTTGATTGTTGGAATTGTAGTAAACTTATTAACGCAAAAAAGCACAGATCAACTGACAGAAAGGTTATTGGGACTTAAATTGGATTTAAGCGAAAAAATGCTTGAATATGTGAAGGGAATAGGAATAACTAAGGCATTTGGAAAAGATCAAAATACAGTTAAGGAATTAAACGAAAGTATTACAGAGAGCCGCAAGGGATTTCTTGATGTAGAAAAAATTTTGGTTCCAACGCAGTTTTTATTCTTGATAGTATTTAAACTTGGTATTTGCCTAATAATTATTAGTTCTATCATAAGATATTTCTCAGGAAATATTGAAGCTACTAAAGCAATCATATTGATTGTTATGAGCTTTGTTGTATTTTCAGGATTTGAGTTAGCTGGAAGTATGCAAAGTATTAAGGGAGTTGCCGTACAAAATCTTAACACTGTAATTAGTCTAAGAAATTTGCCTGTAATTAAAGAAGGAGAAATGAAAGAAGTAGATAAAGCAGAAATATCAATTAAAAATATTTCATTTTCTTATGACAAAGAAAATCTTTTTAACAATTTAAGTATGATTGTTCCAGAAGGGAAAACTACAGCTCTTGTTGGATTTTCAGGAAGTGGTAAAACAACACTTTGTAATTTAATAGCAAGATTTTGGGATGTAGATTCTGGTGAAGTAATAGTTGGAGATACAAATATTAAGAATTACAAGTACGATGAACTTTTATCCAACTTCAGCTTTGTGTTTCAAGACGTGTATCTTTTTGATGATACCATAAGAAATAATATTAAATTTGGGAATGAAAATGCAACAGAAGAAGAAATGATAAATATTGCAAAGAAAGCACAGTGCCATGATTTCATTATGAAATTACCACAAGGTTATGATACTGTTTTGCAAGAAAGTGGTTCAAACCTATCAGGAGGTGAGCGTCAGAGAATATCTATTGCGAGAGCTATGTTAAAGCCAAGTAAATTTGTAATTCTTGATGAGGCAACTTCAAGTGTAGATCCAGAAAATGAAAAACAATTATTGATTGCTTTAAAAAATTTATTAAAAAGTAAAACTGTTATTATAATCGCTCACAAACTTAAAACTATTAAAAATGCTGACCAAATTATTGTTATGGATAAGGGAAAAATTGAAAGTATAGGAAAACATAGAGAGCTAATAAAAAAATCAAATATATACAAGAGCTTTATAGAGAAACGAGAAAAGGCTACTGGATGGAAAATTGAATAAAATATTGAGAGGACTTTTAAAATAAATAGTCCTCCTTTTTTTGCAAAAATTCTAGTAAATAAAATATTTATATTTGATAAAATAAAAAAACTTGAACAATTCATGCAACAGGAGAAGATAAGTGAAATAGATAATAAAATATAGTAAATATCTAATCTAAATTAAATACAAAGTATAAAAGTTTAGAGAAATACCTAAAACTTTTAAATATATCTGATGTTTGTTTAGAATAAAATATATTATTTTGAATAAACTAGACATATTTACGATTTTATAAAATAGCTCTTGACAAAAGTAAGGGAAAATGATAACTTATATCAAAAGAACGAATGTCGGTCGTTGGGGGTGAGATTTTGTCCAAGAGGAATGTAAAAGATCCAGAAGAAAGAAAAAGGGAGCTTATAGATGTTGCATCTAAATTGTTTGAACAATATGGCTATGAAAAAGTATCTGTGAGAGATATACTAGCAGAGGTAAATGGAGCTCCC
>NZ_JBNPOJ010000028.1:0-12698 GCF_050315115.1 Peptoniphilus sp. SGI.035 | reverse complement strand
TTATCTTCACACTATTTAATTATCATGTTTCTCGCTACCTTTTGAAGTAGCTTATTTATTATAACTTCTTAAAAAATCTTTGTCAAGCAAAATTTACAATTTTTTAAATTATTTTACTTTGTTTTTAAGAAGGTTGCCTCACGAGACAGCTTGTATAGTATACACTGGTTTTTATTTAGTGTCAATACCTTCTTTTAAATTTTTTATGAATTTTTCTAACTCCTTGTTTGGCTTTAATTTATTGGCTTTTTCTAGACATTCTATTCCCTTTTCACTTTCTTTTTTGTTCAAATATATTATCCCTAAATTATAATTTAGGGGATAACTATTTTCTATTTCTAAGAGTCCCATTTTTAAAACTTCTATTGCTTCATCAAATTTATTTTTCATTGCATAAAGTGTTGATAATAAATTTGTGTTTTCTTCTAATATTTTTTTATCAATAGATAGTCTTGCGTACTCTTCTGCTCTTTCAAAATCGCCTAAATTATAAAATATTATTGCTACTACATAGTAAAAGCTTTCGTCTTTATTAAAATTTTCTGAAATGTCATTTAATAAATTTAGTGCTTTGTTGTATTCGCCATAGGACAAGTAGGTTTTTGCAGAGTCAAAGTTTACATAGTCCCTAATTATTTCTATTTCTTTTCTAACTTCGTCTTTTAATTCTTCGTTATCCGACAAGTTTATAAATTTTTCAAAGTACATATTTGCTTTTATATACTTTTGTAGTGCTAGATTGATGTATGCAAGCCTATAATAAGCAAGGCTATATTTTTCATCTAAATTTAAAACTTCATTATACTTTTTTATGATTATATTTATTAGTTTTTCACTTTTTTCTGGTTCTTCTTGGTTTTTATTGTAAAATGATTCTAAAATATTTCCTTCTTTAAAAATTATGTCTGTGTCCTTTCCAATTAATTCTTCACAACCTTTTAAAAAGATGTAAGAATCCAATGGGTTTGTCTCTTGATTTATAAATGCTTTGTGCATTGCATAATTTTTTATATCCATATTTAATTCTTTTAACATTTCTTTATATTTTTTGCTGTACTTAAATTCAGGATCAATTCCCAAGAGATAGATCATCGCTTCTACAATTTTTTCTAAATTTATCTCTTCTTCTAATTCTTTATCCTTTATTCCTTCTATAATATAGTCTAGTTTTATGGGTAAAGAGAAACCAACGGGAAGCTTTAATTCTCCCAGTTGGTATTCTTCTTTTAGTTCTATAAAGACTATATTTTTTAATTTTTTATTTATTTCTTCTCTAAAAAGATTTTCCATTAAAGTTCTCCCATGTAAGCCCTTTTTCTCCTAGTTGAACCCTTTAAAATTCTATACAAATTGCCTCTAAATACTGCATAAATTGCTGTTATTACACTTGCAAGTAGAATTTTTAAATTGTAAGGATCTAATGGTTTTAAATAATTAATTCCATTTACAAGATTTTCTCCAAGAGGAATATCTACTATGCTATTTGATGTAATCATTAGTGAAAAATCAAATCCAAATAAGTTAAGAATTACTAAATATATTAAATATGGAATTATCCAAAGCATTAAATTTTCTTTAATAAATTCAAAGGAATTAATGTATGCGCTTGTGTAATAATCTCCACTTATATAAATGGACTCTGCTATTGGATTTATCGCAATAACTATTGCAGCAGATATTAGTAAATAAATGCCTTGGTTACCTCCAAAAGCTGGAAGTAAAAAAGATATTATCATCAATATAAAATATATTGAGTAAATTGATGCAAAGTATGCCATAAAGGTGTTTTTAAAATTCCTAAAACTTATTCTGTTATAATAAATTAAATCACTTAATATTGAAAAGTAACTTGACAAAATCAAGGATGTAAATAGTGGAATTATAAAACCCATTAGTCCACCAATAACTTGTGCTAGTAAATTTCCAATTAAAAAGAATCCTATTCCATAAATAATTCCATACATAAATGGAAGTATTAAGATTATTGGCGAGGCTTTTATTTTTACAAATGTATCTTTAATTGCCTTTGTGTAAACTAATTTTAAATCTTCAAAAAAACTCATTTAATCACATCTTTTCTGGTGCTTTTATTCCAAGAAGATATAGTCCTGTTGCTATTACATTTTTAACTGTGTAGCAAAGTAAAAGTCTTGTGTTTTTTAATCTTTCATCATCAACTAAAATTTGTGTCTGGTTATAAAATTTGTTGAAGTTCTTTGCGAGTTCAACTGTGTATCTTGTTATAAAGTAAGGTTCGCATTTTTCACAGGCGTCTTCTACTATATTTGTGAAATTGTAAAGACTTCTAATTATATTTATTTCACTTTCTTCCCTTAGAAGATTTGCGTCTATTTCATTATTTATGTCGAAATTGCCCTTCTTTAATAATGAGCAAATCCTAGCGTGAACATATTGTACATAAGGGCCTGTTTCACCTTCAAAAGATAAAGTTTTGTCCCAATTAAATGTGTAATCTTTAATTCTTCCATTGAATAATTCTTGGAATTTAATTGCACCTATTCCAACTGTTTGTGCAAGTTCTTCTTTATTTTCCATTTTTTGATTTTGTTCTTTTTCTCTATCATTTAAAATTTCACGAACTTTGTCTGTGGCTTTATTTAAAACATCTTCAAGATAAACTACCTTACCTCTCCTTGTGGAAAGTGTTCCATCTTCAAGGGAAACCATTCCAAAAGGAACGTGAATTATCTCGTCATACCAATCGAATCCTGCCTTTTTTAGTGCGGCTTTAAGCTGTTTGAAGTGAAGACTTTGTTGACTTCCAACTACATATATATTTTTGTAAGGTTTGTAATTTTCGTGTCTATATTTTGCCGCTGCTAAATCTCTTGTAAAATAAATTGTTGTTCCATCGCTTTTTACAACTATTGCTGGTGGTAGATTAAATTCATCTAAATTAATAACTTCAGCACCTTCTGATTCTTCAAGCACATTTCTTTCGCGCAATTCTTCTATTAATGCAGGCATTTTGTCTGAATAAAAGGATTCACCATTGTAAGAATCAAATTGAATGTCGAGCATATCATAAACTCTGTTAAATTCTTTAAGGGAAACTTCTTTAAACCATTTCCAAATTTCTACAGCTTCTTTGTTTCCATTTTCAAGTTCCTTAAACCAATATCTACATTCATCTTTAACTTCTTGGTCTTCTTCACAAACTGCATTTACTTTTACATATAATTTTAAAAGTTCGTTAATCGGATCCTTTTCAATTGCTTCCTTGCTTCCCCATGTTTTGTATGCGTAAATTAACATCCCAAATTGAGTTCCATAATCGCCTAAGTGATTTATGGCAATAGTATTAAACCCTAAGAATTTATAAATTCTCTTTAGCGAATCGCCTATTACAGTAGATCTAATGTGACCGATGTGAAAAGGCTTGGCAATATTTGTAGAGGAATATTCCACAACTACATTTTTATTTTCTCCGTAATTTTCCTTGCCAAAGTCCTCCCTTTTTTCAACACTTTCCTTTAAAATTTCTCCAGTTAAAATACTTTTGTTAATATAAAAGTTTAAGTAAGCATTTTTGTTTTCAATCTTTTCAAAATATTTTGAATTAATTTCTGCTGCAAGTTCTTCTGCAATCACAGCAGGGTTTTTTCTGTAAATTTTTGCCAAACTAAAAACTGGGAAAGCAAAGTCGCCAAGCTCATAATTTGGTGGCACTTCTATCATTTTGTCAATTTCCTTTGGCTCTAAACTTTCAACTTTTTCATCAAGTATTTTTATTATTTCTTCTCTAAAATTTATCATCTTGACTCCTTATTTTAATGTTACCACAGTGACTCCGTCGCCACCTTCATTGTACTCTGCATCTTTAAAAGATTTGACAGTCTTTATATTTCTAAAATGTCCTCGCAACTTTTGTCTAAGGACACCTGTGCCCTTTCCATGAATTATTCTAACTGATTTTAATCCAGAAAGATAGGCATCATCTAAATATTTATCCACAATATCTCGTGCGTCTTCAAAATTTTTGCCTCTAATGTCTATTTCACTACTAATATTTGATGCTTTGTTTTTAAGTATTTTTCTAGTATTGTGCTTAGTAGTATCTTCTTGCACATCTATTCTCGTTAAACTTTCCTTAGGCATTTTCATTTTCATAATGCCAGACTGAACTAATACATTTCCTTTGTTATCAGGAAGTTCAACTACTGTGGCTATATTCCCGAGAGATGTCCTAACTTTATCGCCAACTTTTATCTCTCTAATAGGGTTGGCTGCTTTTTTTATTTCGATTTCAGAATTATTTCTAGAATTTTTTAAGCTTTCACGCAAAAGATCTTGTGCTTCTTGAATTCTCTTTGAATTTTCAGAACTAATATTGTCTCTAACTTCATTTATTTCAGATAAAATTATATCTACATTTTCTTTTGCATTTAGAAGCAGTCTTTTTGCTTCTTCGCGAGATTTTTCCAAGATTTTTTCTTTTTGATCCTCTAAACTTTTAATCTTAGACTGTAATCTTTTGTTTTCCTTTTCTAAGTCGGTTCTTTCTCTCTCAAGTTCTTCCTTATATTCTCTTATTTTAGTTCTGTCTTCGTCAATTGACTGCAAGACGCTTTCAAATTCAATATTCTCTGAACTTAAAAGTTTTTTTGATTTATCTATAATTTCATCTGGAAGTCCAAGTCTTCGTGAAATTTCAAAGGCATTAGACTTGCCCGGAACGCCGATTAAAAGTCTATAAGTTGGAGAAAGACTATCAACATCAAACTCCATACTCGCATTTGCAACACCCTTTGTTGTAAGTGCATAGACCTTTAACTGATTGTAGTGAGTTGTGGAGATACATCTAATATTTTTCTCTAGCATAAATTCCATTATTGCTCTAGCAAGTGCCGCACCCTCTGTTGGATCAGTTCCTGCACCTAATTCGTCAAATAAGACAAGAGAATTTCTCGTCACATTTTTTAAAATATAAACAATGTTTACCATGTGAGATGAAAAAGTTGATAACGACTGCTCAATTGACTGTTCGTCTCCAATATCTGCAAAAACTTTTTCAAAAACTGCAATTTCAGAGGATTCTTCTGCTGGAATTAGAAGTCCATACTGCGTCATAAGTGAAAGAAGTCCAACTGTCTTTAAGCTTACAGTCTTACCTCCAGTGTTAGGTCCTGTAATAATTAGCGAAGAAAAATCAATCCCGAGATTTATGTCAATAGGAACTGCAGTTTTCCTATCTAAGAAAGGATGGTAAGCACTTACTAAATTAATTCTTCCTTCGTTGTTTATCTTTGGCATATTTGCCCGATAATTTATGGCAAGTTTTGCCTTTGAAAAAATAAAATCTAACTCAATCAATTTGTCTTGATTAGATTTAATATCTTCGGCAGATTTTGCAACTAATTCTGATAATTCTCTAAGTATTTTTTCAATTTCAATATTTTCTTTTACATAAAGTTCTTTAAGTTCATTGTTTGCATCAACAACTGCCATTGGTTCAATGTATGCAGTTTGACCACTGCCAGATATATCGTGAACCAGACCTTTTACTCTAGATTTATTCTCAATTTTTACTGGTACAACGTATCTTCCATCGCGAAGAGTAACAAGAGAGTCTTGTAAAAAATCCGCGTGGGAGCTTAAAATTCCATTTAATTTATTTTTTATAGAATCCTTTTTTGCTGCAATACCTCTTCTAATTCTAAGCAATTCACGAGAAGCATCGTCGGCAATTTCTTCTTCAGAAATAATTTTTGAATTTATTTCATCTTCAAGACTTTTCTCTGTATATAAATCTTCGATTAATTTGTCGATGTAATTTAACTTTATCTCTTCATCACTATTGGAATCCTTCTTAAGATAAGTCTTTAATCCCCTCGACACTCTTAAAAAGTCAGAAACTTTTAAAAGTGCATCAGCAGAAAGAGCACCACCAATTTCAACACGCTTAATAATATCTTTTATGTTTACAATGCCAAAAAGCTGAGGTTCTCCCTTTGCTAAAGTTAATTTAAGAGCCTCGTTAGTTTCGTTAAGCCTTTCCTTTACCTCTTTAAAATCCGTAGAAATTTCCACGCTTTCGATATATTCATTTGTAATACTTGCACTAGCAAGTTTTTTAAGTTCACCTAAAACTTTGTCAAACTCCAAAGTTTTTGATGCTTTATTAAAAGAATTATCCACTGACAATCCCCCTGTTTATATGTCCCTTAGTTACTTGTCGGTACTTGTCTTCTAGTTCCTTTTTTATCCTTTTAAAATTTTCTTCTTCATAGTTTTTATAAAGTTCAACTACTTCATCTGTAAATTCATCTGCCAAGAGGAGCAAACTTACATTGTTTTCAACGAGTTTTTTTACATAACCATCTAACAAAATTGGATAAGAATTAAAAATTTCTGTAAAAGTATTCTGTCTTAATACTTCAAAATCCACTGATTTCTCGTCCCTCAATAAATAATTTTTAAATTTACAGCTTGGACAATTTCTCTCATCAACGCAATTTTTTATAACTGAGAAGGGACAGTGTTTCATCGTCATAACTGGCACTCGTCCGTAAGAAATCACATTTATCTCAGCATCTGAATTTATGATAATTTTTTGAATTTGTCCACTATTTAATTCTGGAGATAGTGTAATTGAATTAAAACCCAAATTCTTAAAAAAGTCTAATGAAAGTTTGTTAAATACATTTAGTCCAATATCTCCATTTATTTTTATGCCGTCGTCCTTAAAGATATAGTATTCAGAGAGATTATTTATCCAAATACCCTTTACATTCTCGTTTTTTAAAACATATTCTCTCAAACTTTCAAGCTCGTCGTAAGAATAAAATTTATCGAGATATATTGAAACTTCTTTATTATATTTTTCACTAAATTTTTTGAGATCTTTTGCTCTAATTATTATCTCGTCAATATTTTTCAAATTAGACTTTTCCAAATCCTTAAACTTGTTGAAGAAAACTTTAATTTTACTTTTTTTATACTTATTTTCTATTTTTTTGTTTTCTAAATTGCATTTTACTTCAACTCTATCCACAGAATCTTTTAAAACTTTACTTTCCAAAATTCCAATTGCTTCTCTTCGAAGTTCATTAATGGCAGAAATTGAAAGAAAAGCATTTTCGTCTAAGTCCATAGAAATGTTTTTCACTTTGAAAATGCTGTCGCCAGTCTTTGAAATATTTTCTACTACTCTTTCTCTATTAAGCCCAGATTTTTTTGCAATTTCAACAATTTTATCTAGCTCATAAAATGCCCTGTAATCTCCTGAGATAACTTTAATAGTTGGCTTTTCGCCAATTTTTATTTTTAAATTCACATCTAAATTTCTTTTGTAATCAAAACTTTCAATTTTTTCGTCGACTTTTTCATATAATTTTTTTGAGTAAGTTCTATTTATTTTTGAATTTAAAATTGGTTTTTTTAATAAACTTATTTCATGAGGAATTTTAGCGGGATAAAATATTGCAGATCTCATTCCAAATCTTCCGCCATTTGACAAAAATTCAATTCCGTCCCCTTGGTAAATGTCTTCGTCAAAAATAACTTTTGCCGAATTTTTTGTTACCTCAATTACTTTTCCGACTTCCACACCTCTGTTGTCAGGTCTATCTGATGAAATAAAATTATTTCCAAAGTCGCCATTAAAAAGTCCCTTGGTAAATCCTCTATTAAAAACTTGTTTTGTGTCCTTTTTGTCCTCTAAAGTTAACTTGTCCTCCAAGGATTTTTTGTATGATGAAACAACAGTGTAAACATACTCTGGATTTTTCATCCTACCTTCGATTTTTAGTGAATATCCACCAGATTTTATAATTTTTGCAACATCATCTAGCGTGTTTAGATCCTTTGGCGAAATATAATAAAGTCTTTTGCCAATTTTATTTTCATTAAAATCTAAAATTTCATAGGATTTTCTGCAAGCCTGAGCACATTCTCCGCGATTGCCAGATTTCCCGCCAATCATAGATGACATTAAACATTCGCCTGAATAACAAACGCAAAGTGCTCCATGGATAAAAGTTTCAACATCTATGTCTAAGGTTTTTATTTTTTCAAGCTCAAAAATTGGAGTTTCTCGAGCAAGTACAACTCTTGAAAATCCCATGTTCTTTAAAAATTTTGCACCATAAAAGTTGTTTATAGCCATTTGTGTTGATGCGTGAACTTCAAAATCTGGAAAATTTTTGCGTATTTCACTTGCAATACCAATATCTTGTAAAATTAACGCGTCTACACCAATCTCGTATAACATCTTCACGCTTTCCATAGCTCTTTTTACTTCAAAATCTGCAATTAAAATGTTAAAAGTAACATAAATTTTCACATTTCTAAGATGAGCGTAGTTTATTGCTTCAATTAATTCTTCTTTGTTAAAATTTTTTGCCTTTGCCCTTGCGGAAAATTCATCATAACCCAAATAAACAGCATTAGCACCTGCCGATACAGCTGCCTTGAGACAAGCCATATCACCAGCAGGTGCTAGTAATTCATATTTATTTTTCTTCATAAAGATTTTCCAATTCTCTTGTTAAATCAATTATTCTTCTCGATGCACTGTTGTTTTTTTCTTCTAATGCGGAAATATTTTCTTCAAGTTTTTTTATCTCTTCTTTTAAATCTGTTATTTCTTTGTTTTTTTCAAGAAGATCTCTATTTATCTTTCTATTTCTGTCCTCTACATCAAGAGATTTCTGTTGAAGTTCTCTAAAATTTTTATTAACCTTTTTGTTTTCTTCTTCAAAAATTAAAAGTTGTTTTTTTAAATCTTTAATTTCTTCCATTTTTTCGATGATTTCTCTCTTGTCATCATCCACATTTGCCAAATCCATCTTGTCAGACTTCATCTTTTCCAAATCATCTAAAACATTTAAGGCACAGAGCACAAGAGTCTGCACTTGATTTAATTTGTAATTACTTCTCGCAGTTTCTTTGATTTTTTCGTCAAGCTCTGCTGCAAGGTCCTTAATGTACTTTTCGCTGTCACTTCCCATGACAATAAATTTCATATCGTCAATTGTAACTTCGATTCTTTTTGCATCGGACATAATAGCCTCCTTAGGATCTTAATTTAGCTTTAATTTCACTTTCAATCTCAGCAACTATTTTTTCACAAATTTCTGTAACTTCGCTGTCTTCTAAAGTTCTATCTGCTGCTCTAAATACAAGTGAAAAAGCCACAGACTTCTTTCCATCTTCTATATTTTCGCCTTCATAAATATCAAATACTTTAAAGGATACCAAGAGATCTTTACCATACTTTCTTGAAATCTTTTCAAGTTCAACTGAATCTACATCTCTATCCATTACAAAAGCAAAATCTCTCTTCATAGTTGGATACTTTGGAAGTTCTTTGTAAGTGTAATTGTCAATTGTGTTTTCAACAATTTTATCGAAATCAAGTTCAGCAACATAGGCTTTTTTCTTTAAGCCATAATTTTCAAGGACTTTTGGATGAACTTCTCCAAATACTCCAAGGCTTTCTCCCTTTAAAATAAATTCAGCACTTCTTCCTGGATGTAAGAAGCTTACTTCTTTTCTTTTAACTTCAAGTTCATTTATTCCAAGATACCATAAAATCTTTTCAATGGATTCCTTTAAGTAATAAAAATCTCCTAAATCATAAAATCCCATTGTAAGTTTTAATTTTTCAGATGGAAGTTCATCATCTGTTGGGAAAAATGTATTTCCAATTTCAAATCCACCAACATTTTCATTTCCTCTGGCATAATTTTTAGCAAGAGCATCAATCATTGAAGGTACAATAGTAGTCCTCATAATTGAATAATCTTCTCCAAGTGGATTTAAAATTTTTATAATATTCTTTTCATCTTCATCATAATTTGATTTTTCATAAGAAGATGGACTAACAAAGGAATATGTCATAAACTCAGAATATCCAAGACCAATTAAAAGATTTTTAATTCTATCTTCCACATTTCTAAATCTAGGCTTTCTTCCAACGGTTAGTGTTCCTCTTAGTTTTTGAGGTGTAACATTGTGGTAACCGTAAATTCTTGCAATTTCTTCTATTAAATCTTCTTCAATTCCAAGGTCAAGTCTTATGCTCGGTATTTTTGCAATTAAATAGTCATCTTTAACATCAGTTTCAATTTCAAGTCTATTTAATATACTAGAAATTTCATCCATGCTAAAATCTACGCCAATTAAATCATTGACCTTTTCTTTTCTAAGCTTTATTTCCCTTTCTTCTTTTGAAAAAGAGCCAACATCTTTACTTCCTCCAACAACTTCAGCAATTCCTAACATTTCTGCAAGTTCACAAACTCTGTCAACAGCAGTTTTTGCAAGATTTACATCAATTCCTTTTTCAAATCTTGAGGAAGCTTCACTTCTCAAATTAAGTCTTCTCGAAGTCTTTCTAATATTTTCTTTATTAAAGTTTGCACCTTCTAAAAGCACATTTACAGTTTTTTCTGTGATTTCAGAATCGAGACCACCCATTACTCCAGCAAGACCAATAATTTCACTTCCATCAGTAATTAAAACATCATCGCTAGTAAGTTTTCTAGTTTCGCCATCAAGTGTTACAGTTTCTTCACCATCTTTTGCCATTCTTACTACAATTTTTTTGTTTTTTAATGTATCTAAGTCAAAGGCATGTAGAGGTTGACCGTATTCTAGCATTACAAAATTTGTCAAGTCAACAATATTTGAAATTGGTCTAACTCCTGCTTGCATAAGATATGCTTGTATCCATAGTGGAGATGGTCCAATCTTTATATTTTTAAGAATTTTTGAATAATATCTCTTACAATTTTCAGTTTCAATAACTATGTCATCGAAGTTATCAGAAAAATCTCCAACTTCATTCTTTATTTTTATATCATTATGTTTAGTTTTTAGATCAAAGGATGCAGCAGTTTCCACAGCCATTCCCATGATACTCAAACAATCCGGTCTATTTGGTGTGATTTCAAGTTCAAGAATTTCATTATCCATAAAAAGAGTTTCCAAAGCAGATTTTCCAATTTCAGTACCTTCAGGAAAAATAAAAATTCCATTTCTCGCTTCCTTAGGTATAACTGAATTTTCAAAACCAAGTTCTTCTAGTGAACAAAGCATTCCATTGGATTCAACTCCTCTAAGTTCTCCCTTTTTAATTTTAACTCCACCAGCAACAGTTGCACCATGAAGTGCAACGGGAACTATTGCATCTTCAAAAACATTTGGTGCGCCAGTTACAATTTGTAAAACTTCGTCGCCAACATTTACAGTGCAAATAACAAGCTTATCTGCATCTGGGTGCTTTTCAATTTTTTCAATTTCTCCAACTACAATTTTATCTAAACCTTGTGATGGAATGATAATTGATTCAACGTGAGAACCAGAATTGGAAAGTCCATCTGCAAGTTTTTTTACATCAAAATCGAAATCAACATAATCTTTAAGCCATTTAATCGGTAATAACATCTCTATCTCCTTAAAATTGTTCCAAGAACTTCTTGTTGTTTTCAAACATCATTCTAATATCTGTGATTTTATATCTAACCATTGCAATTCTGTCAATTCCCATACCAAAGGCAAAACCAGAATATTTTTCAGGATCAATTCCACAATTTCTAAGAACATTAGGGTGAACCATACCGCATCCCAAAAGTTCCATGCTCCATCCAGTATAATTGCAAGCCTTGCAACCCTTGCCTCCACAGCTTGGACAAGTAGTGTCAACTTCAAGACTTGGCTCAGTAAATGGGAAATAATGAGGTCTAAATCTAGTCTTCATATCTTCGCCAAAAAAAGACTTAACAAAATAATTTAAAGTGTCAATTAAATTTGCCACAGAAATTTTTTCATCAACAACAAGACCTTCAAGTTGATGAAACATTGGTGAGTGAGTAGCATCAACTTCGTCAGATCTAAAAACCCTACCAGAACATATCATGCGAATTGGAGCGCCATGTTCCTTCATTGCCCTTATTTGAACAGGAGATGTTTGCGATCTAAGAATTGTATTTTTGTCAAAATAAAAAGTATCAGACATATCCCTTGAAGGATGATCTTTAGGAGCATTTAAAAGATCAAAATTGTTTTCCACTGTTTCGATTTCAGGACCATCGTAAACAGTAAAACCCATATGAGTAAATAAATCTTCAAGATCCTCAAGAGTTTTCTTTAGTGGATGTCTATGTCCCAATAAAATATCATCAGTTTTTAAAGTGACATCAATCCTCTCATCGTGAAGTTTCTTTTTCAAAATTCTGTCATTAATTTCAGCTTTCTTTTCTTCGATTGACTTTTCTATTTCTTCACGCACTTCATTGGCAAGAGCCCCCATAACAGGTCTTTCTTCCTTTGAAAGGTCTTTCATTCCCTTTAAAATTTGAGTAAGTTCGCCCTTTTTGCCTAAGTATTTAACTTTAAGTTCATCTATCTCTTTAATTGTGTTAACTTCATTTAAAAGTTTCATGGATTCATCTTTGATTCCAAGTAATTTTTCTTTCATGTTGACCTCCAATTCATAATATATAATTATATCATAGTTATAAAATTTTTTTAAGAAGAATGCTTTATACGCTTCCTTCGCAAAATAAAATCTTTTAAGAGTTATTATACTCTGTGCAATAAATTCATTTTAATAAAACTATAATGCGCATTACCACCTATTTATAAATAATCACAATTAGTATGTACTTATAAAAATAAATCCTATTTTAATCCTTCCTTATAAAAATCGTGGGGACTTTTTGCGGGATTTG
>NZ_JBNPOJ010000027.1:0-16130 GCF_050315115.1 Peptoniphilus sp. SGI.035 | reverse complement strand
CTTTAATTAGTGTTTAGTATTAAAACAAGGGATAAAATTTTAAGCCTTTAATACTTCTCTTGACCTTAAACTCATTATAGAAATTAAAATTATAGAAAGGGTTATTAATATATGACCTATGCCAGAGATTGAAGTCATTGCAATTTTCACAGAGTTTAATATGGGATAACTATCAACTAGACCATGTAAAAACATTGTAGTAAAGCTAAAGTAAATTCCAAAGTTGTAAACTCTAATAAGTTTTTCTAATTTTTTATTTGGTATTTCTAAATTTTTTGCAATTAAATAAAATATTGCAAGGAATACAAATCCAAGTACAATTAGGTGAGTGTGAACAAATGCCATTTTAACATCAACTGGATAAATTTTTCCAAGTTCGCGATAAACTGCTCCGGCAAGTATGCCTGATAATAAATAAGAAATTGCAAATTCCATAATATATTTTTTCTCAAAATCTTTTTTTAGATTTTTGTAAAGTTTAATTACTATTAAAACATACATAATAGTCTTTGGCATCATAAGCATACCTATTATTGGATACACATTTTTTAATAACACAACTGGAACATAGAATAAAAAGCTAAAAAGTACATAAATGTATAAATTTTTAAATTCTTTTATATTTTTATTTTTGAATAAGAGCAATATGTCAATTATTCCCATTAAAACAAAGGGTAAATTGGATATTAAGTCCATCTCTTCGCTGTGATTAAAACTAATGATTACAGTTGCAATTCTAATTACAAATAAAAGAATTAGGAAAGTATCAAGTCCCTTCTTCTGCATATTGTTTTTCTTCTTGATGTAATAATAAAATAGCAAATAAAAAATTGACATGGTAATAGCGGAAACTCTAGTACCCAAAAATAGTCCAAAGCTATTTTCTATAAATCCATTTTCAGATACATTTGCAATAATTCTTGGCACAAGGTGAAAGGAATCGCCAAGTCCTAAAAGCAATGCCATGGATCCTAAAATTTTGCTATCATTATTTTCTATTAAAAGCATTCTTATGCCGAGAAAAATTATTAAGCTAAGATAAAATCCATCAAAAAATATTTCAAATTGATTCATAATATACCTCCTAACAGCCAATTGATGAAATTGTTACAAACTTCTAAAAATTTATCTTTGTCGTAGTCGCAAGTTATGCTCTCTTTTATAAGTTCGTGAAAGACCGACATAATGTAAAGCATTTTTTGGTACAAAATATCTGATAGATTTTCTCGTAAAAAGCTTTTGCCATGAGTTATAAAATAATTTTCAAAGATAAAAAATTTTGGTCTGTAAAGTTTTTTTAAATTTTTGTCGTAAAGTTCTGTCGTTAAAAAATTTCTATAAGCCTTCAATGTTACTTCTAAATTTTTATTATTTTCTTCATATAAATTAAAAAAAGTGTGATGAACCTCACCTGTTTCTCTCTTAAGAACAGTGAAGTAAGAATCTTCGATATCTTCAAAGTATTGGTAGAAAGATCCTCTAGCTATGCCAAGCTTTTTAACTATGCCAGAGACATTTATATTTTTAACATCTTCTTCTTCAAAGTATTCCTTTAAACTTTCATAAATTTTTTCTTTTTTCTCTTTGTCTAAGTTTTTAAAAGTATTTTTAGCCATACTACCCTCCTCAATGACACTGTGTCATTTTGTTTATAATAAATCTTTATACTCCACTTGTCAAATATATTTTAAAATAATTCAAAATCAAAGATATATCAAAGTTAATACTTCATCTTTATAAAGAATTACAATATTTTTTAAAAATATCTATTTTTGGGTATAATAAAAACAGAAAATACTTAGAATTTTATAGGAGGTAGAAATGAAAATATTAGTACCAATTGATGGATCAAAGAGTTCAAAAAAATCAATAGACGTAGCAAGAGATATGGGAGAAAAATTAGGAGCAGATCTTATTGTTTTAACTGTTACTCCAGAAACTTCTATCTTTGAACAATATCCAGCTAACTTTAATTTCACACTTGAAATAGACAAGGCTAATGTTGAAAGGGCAGAGATGATACTTAAAGATGCAGAAACAGATTTAAGCGGATATCCAAACAAAGTTGAAACTTTTTACACTTCTGGAAATCCTGGCGAACAAATCTGTAAATTTGCTGACGAAAAGGATGTTGACTTTATTATAATGGGCAACAGAGGGCTAGGTGCTTTTTCTAGAACACTTTTAGGTTCTGTATCTAATAAAGTAATAAATCATTCAAAGAAATCTGTGCTTGTAGTTAAGTCAGATATTTAACAGGGGCGGTTATCCGCCTTTTATTTTTTTTGTTTTAAGAAAAAATTCAATTAATATTTTGTAAAATTTCATAAAAACATTATCACTATTTTTGCTTTTTTAAGAGTAAAGTTAGTATCACATACTTTTAGTTAAATAATGATAAGAATTTGACTAAAATTTTTATTTTTATTTGAAAAAATTTACTTTATTTTCAATTTCAAATTTATGGCAAATTTATTTATTGCTTGCTTTTTTAATTAAAGATGCCTTGAAAAACAAGCACATAATGATATAATAGAAATAACGTATGTTAATTAAATAACATTCTTTATAATAATTGTTAGGGGGATTTTAAATGGATTTTAGAATGGACAAGGAACATCTATTGTTACAACAAATGTATCGTGCATTTGCTGAAACTGAAGTTGAACCTGTTGCTGCTGATGTAGATGCAACAGAAGAAGTTCCTATGGAAAATGTAAAAAAAATGGCCAGATATGGTTTCTTCGGAATACCATTTCCTAAAGAATACGGTGGACAAGGTGCAGATTATTTAGCTTACGCTATGGCAGTAGAAGAACTTTCTAAGAAATGTGCTACAACTGGTGTAATTGTTTCTGCTCATACTTCACTATGCTGTGCTCCAATTTATGAAAATGGAACAGAAGAACAAAAGAAAAAATACTTACCAGATTTACTAGCAGGTAAAAAAATCGGTGCTTTCGGACTTACTGAACCAGGTGCTGGTACTGACGCAAGTGGTCAAAGAACAACTGCCGTACTTGACGGTGATGAATATGTACTTAATGGATCAAAAATCTTTATTACAAACGCAGGATTTGCTGATGTATTTATAATTATCGCAATGACTGATAGATCTAAGGGAAATCACGGAATTTCTGCTTTCATAGTTGAAAGAGGAACTCCAGGATTTAAAGTTGGTGAACCAGAAGACAAGATGGGTATCAGAGGTTCTTCTACTTGTGAACTTATCTTTGAAGATTGCAGAATTCCTAAAGAAAATCTTCTTGGAAGAGAAGGTAAAGGATTTAAACTTGCAATGAAAACTCTTGATGGTGGTAGAATTGGTATCGCATCTCAAGCTCTTGGTATTGCAGAAGGTGCAATTGATGAAACAGTTAAATACACTTCTGAAAGAAAACAATTTGGAAGAAGAATTTCTCAATTCCAAAACACTCAATTTGAGCTTGCAGATATGAAAACTACTGCAGAAGCAGCTCAATTATTAGTTTATAGAGCAGCTGATGCTAAAGGTAATGGCGAAGCTTACGGACACTATGCAGCTATGGCTAAATTATTTGCAGCAGAAGCAGCAAGTGATATAACTAGAAGATGTCTTCAATTATTCGGTGGATACGGATACACTCGTGATTATCCAATAGAAAGAATGATGAGAGATGCTAAGATCACTGAAATTTACGAAGGTACATCTGAAGTAATGAAGATGGTTGTATCTGGCTGGATGGGCGTTAAATAATCGGAAGGAGTATTATAGATGAATATAGTAGTATGTATTAAACAAGTACCTGATACTAATGAAGTTAAACTTGACCCTGTTACTAACACTCTTATTAGAGATGGCGTGCCAAGTATTATAAACCCTGATGATAAATCAGGACTTGAAGTTGCACTTAGACTTAAAGATGAGAATCCAGATACCCACGTAACAGTTTTATCAATGGGACCTGGACAAGCAGAAGCTGCATTAAGAGAAGCTCTTGCAATGGGAGCAGACGAAGGAATCCTTGTAAGTGATAGAGCTTTTGGTGGAGCTGACACTTGGGCTACATCTTGCACAATCACTGCAGCTCTTGAACACTTAGATTATGATTTAATTATCTGTGGTAGACAAGCTATCGATGGAGATACTGCACAAGTTGGACCACAAATTGCTGAACACATTGGAGTGCCACAAGTTTCTTATGTTGAAGAACTTGAACTAGATAAAGATATGAAGGGTATTACTGTTAAGAGACAATTTGAAGACAGATATCACATAATTAATGTTAAATTCCCATGCTTAATTACTGCAATTGCAGAATTAGCAGAACCTAGATATATGACAATTGGTAAAGTTTTTGAAGCTTACCAAAAAGAAATCAAAGTTTGGGGTCTTGAAGATATTAAAGACAAACTTGATTTGGCAAACATAGGACTTAAAGGATCACCTACTAAGGTTAAAAAATCTTTCCCTAAACAAGGTAAAGGTAAAGGCGTTCTTTTAACTGACCTTACTGCTGACGAAGCAGCTCAAGCTATCGTTGCTAAACTTCAAGAAAAGTATATTATCTAATTGGGGGTTTAAAAATGAGTAAAGATGTATTTGTATTTGTAGAACAAAGAGACAATAAACTTGAAAAAGTTGGAATAGAACTTTTAGGAAAAGCAAGAGAACTTGCTGACAATCTTGGACAAGATGTTGTTGCAATGTTACTTGGCGAAAAAGTTAAAGATCACGCTGAGACTCTTATCAGACACGGAGCTGATAAAGTTCTTGTAGTAGAAGATAAAATGCTTAAAGAATATGTTACTGAACCATATGCTAAAGCAATTACACAAATTATAAAAGAAAAAGACCCTGAAATCGTAATTTACGGGGCATCATCAATAGGTCGTGACCTTGCGCCAAGACTAGCAGCAAGAATTCACACAGGACTTACTGCTGACTGTACTAAACTAGAAATAGATGAAGAATCTAAGAACCTTATGATGACAAGACCTGCTTTTGGCGGTAACTTAATGGCAACTATCCTTTGTGAAGATTTTAGACCACAAATGGCAACAGTTAGACCTGGAGTTATGCAAGCACTTGACTCTGATGATTCTAGAAAAGGTGAAATTGAAGAAATTAAAGTTGACTTCACTGACGCTGACATGAATATTGAAATTAAAGACATTGCTAAACAAGAATCTCAAAAGAAAGATATCACAGAAGCTAAAATCTTAGTATCTGGTGGTCGTGGAATTGGTGGACCAGAAGGATTTAAACCTCTTCAAGAACTTGCTGACAAATTAGACGCAGAAATTTCTGCATCAAGAGCATCTGTAGATTCAGGTTGGATAACTAAGGATCACCAAGTTGGACAAACTGGTAAGACAGTTAGACCAGAACTTTACTTTGCAATGGGTATCTCTGGAGCAATCCAACACGTTGCAGGTATGGAAGATTCTGATCTTATTATCGCTGTCAACAAAGACCCAGAAGCAGCAATTTTTGAAATTGCAGACCTTGGTGTAGTTGGCGATATTAATGCAGTTGTTCCAAAACTTATCGATGCAATCGAAAGAGAACAAAGAATTAAAGCTGAAATTTAATTAGTTTTGCTATATACTAAATATTTGAGAGACTCGAGTTATCGAGTCTCTTTTTAGTGTAAATTAAAAGAGCGCTTGATTTTAATAATGATAATCGATACAATAAAATTGATAGAAATTAGTAGTGGAGTATGTGATTTAAAAATAAGTTGTCAAGGATACAAAAATGAAAAAAATAAAGGGAGAAGTTTTTAGAATAATTATTATTTTAATTGTTCAAATATTAATTAGCTACATAGTTTCGATGTATCTTTATAATTCTTGGAATTTAAAGGAGCTATTTTTTAATTACAGTTTTTTAGTGTTTTGGGGCTCATATTTAATTTGTGTTTTGTTAGTTAATATAATAAAAAATATATTTAGAAAAAAATAATGTTTTATCAATGCCTATTGATAAATTTTTTAAGAGATTCCATAGTTTGAGTCTCTTTTTAATTTAGATTTTAATTAATATGTAAAACTAGATTTTTGTTTACAAATGTGATAAAATTTATTTCAATAAATTTTTTAAAATAATAAATGGAGGGGAGATAATGGATAAGTCTTACGTTTTTTATAATGGAGAAATCATCGAAGAGGAAAAGGTATCAGTAAGTATTAGATCAAGAGTCGTAAATTATGGATTAGGTGTTTTTGAAGGTATTCGTGCTTATTGGAGCGATGAAGATCAAGAACTTTATGGATTTAAGTTAATTGAACACTACAAAAGATTTTTACAATCAGCAAAGGTAGTTAATTTAAAAATTGATTATACTGCAGAAGAACTTGCAGATTTTACAATTGAACTTTTAAGAAAAAATGGATATAAGCAAACTACTTATATAAGACCTATTGCCTATAAAGATACTAAAACTGTTGGGGTTAGTATTGAAGGACATGAAGATGATGTGGTGGCAATTTATTTGCAACCAATGGGAAAGTACATGGAACAAGAAGAATTTAGAGTTAAAGTTTCATCATGGGTAAGAATTGCAGACAATATGCTTCCACCAAGAACTAAGGCTACTGCAGGTTATCTCAACTCAGCACTTGCATCACTAGAAGCAAAGAGAGCAGGATATGATGAGGCTGTATTGCTAAACAGAAATGGCTATGTATGTGAAGGTCCAGGCGAAAATATTTTTATTTTCAAAAAAGGAAAATTAATTACGCCACCAGCTTCAGACGATATATTGGAAGGTATTACAAGAGATTTAGTAATGCAACTTGCAAGGGAAGAACTTGGAATTGAATGTGTAGAAAAATCAATAGCAAGAACTGAACTTTATAATGCAGATGAAGTTTTCTTCTCTGGAACAGCTATGGAAGTTGCTCCTGTAGTTGAAGTCGACGATATAAAAGTTGCTGACGGCAAGCCAGGCGAAATTTGTATGAAGTTAAAGGAACTTTTTGCAGATATAACTCATGGTAGAAATGAAAAATACAAAGATTCATTGAGACCAGTTTATGGTAAATAAAAATTTTTTATAAAATTTATAGAAAGTATCGGTATAGGATTATTGCCTATGCCGATTTTTTTGTTGAAAATAATTTTTTAAAGACATTTTGATTTTATAGAAATTATTTTTCAAAAGGTGCTGAATAAAAATAGACAAATTTTACTATTATATTTAGGAACATGAATATGTGAAGAATATTTATATTATTTTACAAATTATAAATTTAAGCTTGTAAGGCAAGAGCGGCTAAGGTTAATCAATGAGAATAAATTATTTTATTTAAAGACTTTTTAACGTAGTTTTAAATTTTAAATCTTTGAAGCAAGTGTGAAACAATATATTGTAAAAACATGGTTTTAAATGGTATCATATAAAAGGTGATATTATGAAAAAGATAATTCTTGCCTTGACTTTGGGAGGACTTTTAATTTTCTCTGGTTGCGGCGATAAAAATGTTAATAATAAAAATACAAATCAAAAAAAACAAAACTCAGTTTCTCAAGAAGTTAAAAAAGATGGAAAAAAACACGAATTGGAATTTTACGATACCTTTGATACTGTTATAGATATTGCAATTTTTTCTGATTCCGATGATTTTGCAAATGATAATTTAGGATATGCAAAGGAAAGGTATGAGGAACTCCACAAACTTTTTGACAATTATAAAAATTATGATGGAATTACAAATGTGAAAACTATTAACGACAATGCTGGCGTCAAGCCAGCTGCTGTGGACGAGACATTATTTAATCTTATAAAGGGTTCCGTTGATGATTATAATAATATTTCTCACAAGACGAATATTGCACTTGGACCTGTTACTGAGCTTTGGAATGAGTACAGAGATCTTTATGAATCTGGAAAGACTAAAGAAGAAGTGATAAAGCTAAAGGGAGAGGCAATTCCTAGTGATGAAGAGTTGGAAAAGCTACGTCCTTTCACAAAGGTAGAGAACATTAAATTAAATGAAGATACAAGGGAAGTCTATATAGACAAGGGTATGAAACTTGATTTAGGTGCAACTGCCAAGGGATTTGCAACTGAGATTGTGGCAAAGGAACTTGAAGAAAGAGGAGTTAAATCAGCAGTAATTTCTGCTGGTGGAAATGTTAGAATAATTGGAAAGCCAGTTGATGGTCGCGACAATTTTAAAATTGGAATTCAAAATCCTAATATGGAAAGTGAAAAATCAATTATCGCCGTTGTCAATGTAGTCAACACTTCTATTGTAACTAGTGGCGATTATCAAAGGTATTTTGATTTAGATGGCAAGAGATACTGCCACATAATAGATCCTGACACTTTAAAGCCTGCCACAAATTTGAAATCCGTAACTATTATTAAGGAAGATTCTGGGCTTTCTGACTTTTTATCGACAGCTGCCTTTAATTCGAAGGATGAAGATATAGAATCTTTGTCAGAAAAAACTGATTCTGCAATTATCTGGGTTGATAAGGACATGAACTTAAAGATGACAGAGAATGCAGCTAAGTATATTGACCACTAGGAGTCATTATGAGAAATAACACTAGAGGTTTAATTTTTCACATCTTAATAATTTTCATAACTTTTGCCATAGCTGCAATTATTAATTTAAGCAATAGCATGAGAAATTTAGTATACGGAAATATTTTTTTTAAATTTATTTTAGTTGCTGTAATTGTGCTACTATATTACAATTTTGGAAAACTGCTTTCAAAGAGAAATGCAAGGAGTCTTGACTTTTTTGCAGGCAATTTAATTTTTTTAATAGGAACAATTTTATTTGCCCTTGGACTTTTGGGACTTGGAAAAGAAATTTTCAAAGCTTCAATTGGCGGAAGTTATTGGAAGTTTCCACTGGAATTCTTTTTAATGCCCGAAGTTTATGCAATTAAGGTATTGGGAATAAATTACAATGCCCTTAGTCTTCTTATTGCCACGCTAATGCCGGGATTTATTTACGGAATTAGCATAAAAATTTCCAGAGCAAAGATGATTAAAAGGAATAGAATTAAAAATAGAAGAAAGTAGGAGGATGTATGAAGAATTCAATTTATAAATACGACAGCGAAGAGCTTTACAATCACGCTGTCAATAGATTAAAAGATTTTGGCGTTGAACTAATTGAAATTGCAAAACTTGTACAGGAATTGCAAGTCGAATATATTGAGGGTTTGGATCTTGAAAGATGTCTTGACAGTGTAAAGAGTGTAATAAAAAAGAGGGATTCCGTTCACGCTATTCTAACGGGACTTGCCCTTGACGACTTGGCAAATGAAGGAAAATTACCTGAGCCAATTCAATCAATAATCCACGATGACGAAGGGTTATATGGTGTTGATGAAATATTAACTCTTGGGATTGTGAATATGTATGGCACCATTGGTCTTACAAACTTTGGCTATCTCGACAAGAAAAAAATTGGAATAATAAAAGAACTTGACGAAAAGAAAAAAGTTGAAAGAGTAACTACTTTTGCAGATGACTTGGTGGCAGCAATAGCCGCAGCAGCATCTGCAAGAATAGCACATCAAAATAGAAAATAATTATAATATGCGGAAGGTCTTATTGTGATAATCAATGAGACCTTCTTTTTTTAGTTTAGAAAGTTCACGGGAAAGGGAAGAACGGTTTAAATTTAAAAATTGTGCCAGTTCTGTTATGTTGAAGTCAATGGTAAAGTACTTTGAGTGACTTTTGCGAGCCTCTGTTGATAAGAAATACAAAATTTTTGCACGAGAAGTTGGAAGTGTCAAAAGATTTAATTTGTCGCGCATAAATAAATTTTTGCCGGCAAGAATTTTTATTAAATTATCCTTAACTTTTTCCTTTGATTTTAAATTTTCACTTGAAAAAGAATTGTAGTCGAAGAAAATTATTTCTGTATCCATAGTTGTAACTACGGATAGAGGAATTTCACCTACATTTTTTATTAAAATTGATTCGGCAAAAAGAGCAGGTGCAGATAATTTTGATAAAATAGTTTTGTTGCCAAAGGCATCGTCCATTTCCAATTCTACTTGTCCCTTTAATAGTATGCCAAAGTAATTTATGTAATCTCCCACATTAAAAACAGTACTTTTATTTTTATAAACTTTTATATCTGAGAGATAATTTTTAACTTCATCTAGTTCTATTTCATCTAAATTTTTGAATAACTGCAAACTTGTAAGTATATTTGAAAGTTCCATATAACACCTCAACTATATTTTAACATTATAGGGAATAATAATATTAAAAAAAATCACATGATGATTGAAGAAGTGATTGTTAAATGTTAAACTATCATTATAGAATAAAGAGGAGGATATATGAAAGTTACTATTTGCATGGGTGCTAGGTGCACTCTTATGGGAGCTAATGCTATATACGACGCAGTAGAGTACTTACAAGACCATTTGTGTGGGCCTGAGTCTGAACTTTGTTCTGCAGAAAATTTGGAAGTTGAATTTGCACACTGCTTAAATTATTGCAAGATCCACAATAACGAAGCATCACCAGTTGTAATTGTAGATGATGAAATTATGCTAAAGGCTACCGCTCAGGAAGTTAGTGCAAAAATTATCGATAAATTGAGAATATAGTAAGGGGAAGAAATGAAAGAAACTTATGGAACACTTGTCGACATCAGAAGAAAAGTTTTTGCTGAAGTTGCAAGAATTGCATATAATGACATAGATATTTCCGCCCTTGAAGAGTCCAGTTACAAAATTGTGCCTGGTGAAGTGGCGAGATATAGAAGTGATATTTTTAGAGAAAGAGCAGTTGTTGACGAGAGACTTAGACTAGCTATGGGGCTAGATGTTAGAGAAATTGGAGTATTTAAAAATGTAACTGACGGTTTTGATAAAGTAGACATAGACACAAATGCTTATGAAAAACCGCTTATAAATGTAATAAAATTTGGTTGTGAAGCTTGTCCAACTAAGGCGTATTACACGACAGATAATTGTAGAAAATGCCTTGCACATCCATGTATAAATGTATGTCCAGTAAATGCAATTTCTATGGGGAAAGACAGAACTATAATTGACAAGGACAAATGTGTTAAATGTGGAAGATGTCACGATGCATGTCCTTATTCTGCAATTATAAAATATGAAAGACCATGTGCAGCAGCTTGTGGTGTAAATGCAATTGGTTCAGACGAGTATGGAAGAGCTGAAATAGATCAAGATAAATGTGTTGCATGTGGAAGGTGTATTGCAGAATGTCCCTTTGGAGCAATTTCTGACAAGACACAAATTTTCCAGTTAATAAAGGCGATAAAATCGGGCAAAAAAGTTTACGGAGCCATTGCACCTTCATACATAGGACAATTTGGTGCAAATACAAGTGCAAAACAAATAATTGAAGCAATAAAATTACTTGGTTTTGAAGATGTAATAGAAGTTGCTCTTGGAGCAGATTTAACCACTCTTCATGAAGCAAAGGAATATCTCGAAAGAGTACCTCAAGATATACCATTTATGGGTACAAGCTGTTGTTTTTCATGGACTCTTATGATAAAAAATGAGTTCCCAGAATTTTTTGACCAAGTTTCTGACTCAGGTTCGCCAATGAGATATACTGCAAATCACATAAAGGCAAAGGATCCTAATGCGGTGGTAGTATTTATTGGACCTTGCACTTCAAAAAAATTAGAAGCAATTGATACAAAGGTTAAATCCGATGTTGACTTTGTAATAACTTTTGAAGAACTTATGGGAATGTTTGTAGCAAAAAATATTGAACCTTCAGAAATAAAAGTTGAAGAAGGAGTCGAAGATGGTTCAGCACTTGGACGTGGATACCCAATTGCAGGTGGAGTTGCCGAATCAGTAAAAGTTGTTGCAGAAAAAATGGCTCCAGACAGAGAAATAAACATTCAAGGAGCACACACACTTTCTGAATGTATGAAGATGCTAAAAATTGCAAAGGCTGGAAAGCTAGATGGATATTTACTAGAAGGAATGGCTTGCCCTGGTGGTTGCATAGCAGGTGTAGGAACTATTGCATCAGTAAATAGAGTTAAAAAGCAAATTGAAAAATTCAAAAAGGAATCAATTTATCCAACTCCTCTAGAAAATGCAAATATAGAAAAAGAGAGAGAAAATATATTGTAAATTAAATATTTAATTAATTGCAAAAAATGCGAAAATAAATAAAAAAATCCATCATAAATATTGACAAATTAGGCTGCGTAGTCTAAAATATAGGTCATGTTTAAAAAGCCCCGGAATAATTTTTTAAACTATTTAGGAGGAAAATTCATTGAAAAGCTACATGGCTAAAGCAAATGAAGTTGAAAGAAAATGGTATGTAATTGATGCAGAAGGCAAAGTCCTTGGTAGATTAGCATCTGAAATTGCAAGCGTACTAAGAGGAAAGAGAAAACCTATCTTTACACCACATGTGGACTGTGGAGATTTTGTAATTGTAATTAATGCAGACAAAGTTGTATTGACAGGAAATAAATTAAATCAAAAAATTCACGCATATCATACTGGATATCCAGGCGGAAGAAAAGAAATTGTCTATTCTGAAATGATTGAAAAAAGACCAGAGAAAGTTATTGAACTAGCTGTTAAGGGAATGCTTCCTAAAAACAGACTTGGTAGAAAGATGATCAAAAAACTTAAGGTTTATGCTGGAAGCGAACATCCACACGAAGCACAAACACCTGAAGTATACGAATTTTAATTGGAGGTAAGAATGGATACTATACAATACAGAGGTACTGGAAGAAGAAAAAAATCCATCGCTCAAGTTAGACTTCTACCTGGCAATGGAAAATTTACAATTAACGGAAAAGATATTGATGAATATTTTGATTTTGAAACTCTAAGAACAGTTGCAAAAGCACCACTTGAACTTACTGACACAGAAGCATCTTTTGATGTAATTGTTAAAGTAATTGGTGGCGGCTACTCAGGACAAGCAGGTGCTGTAAGGCATGGTGTTGCAAGAGCACTTCTTGAAGTTGATCCTGAATACAGATCAGTTCTTAAAAAAGCAGGTTTCTTAACAAGAGATCCGAGAATGAAGGAAAGAAAGAAATACGGTCTTAAAAAAGCAAGACGTTCTCCACAATTCTCAAAAAGATAATTTTATATCATTTTACAAAAGCCTTGGAAACAGGGCTTTTTTGTTTGCTCTATTAATTAAGTTCTAAATGGGATAAGTTAAGTTTAGAAGATTTTCAAAAGATAAAAAAGAAGGGCAATAGGATTATAATAACTTCTAGCATTACATAATTTGCATACAAACATTTAATTATTGACTAAATGGAGTGCAGCAACAAATAATCATAGAAATAAATAATTATACATTGACATAGTAATTGGGAACAGGATAAAATTAAAACAATAAAGGTATTTGTATTTTTAACAGAAGAATTCAAAATAGCAAATAGATAAAAATAAACAGTCATGAGGAAAATTAAGTATCAAATTTTGAATGAAAAATAACAGATATTGTACCAGCATTAAAATAACTCTCGAGTGGAATCAATATACACTGCAATCTTAGCAACACATATAGATATAAAGATTCTTTCGCTTTTTATTCTATATAAAATGAGATGATGTAGAGAGATTTTACTTTAAAGCTAGATACAGAAATTTGAAATAAAAGTGATTGCATACATTAACAATAATTAAGTTACAAGATAAAAAAACAAAGGGCTAAATAAAATGTAAATATCAACTACAGAATATAATTTTTAAAAGAGAAAATTAAACCCTTTCAGATTTTGTAAAACTTATTTATAAATTTTCAGATAAAGTTTTATAATAGTTATAAACTCATTAAAAATTTGTAAGATTGGTGCATAAATTTGCTGAAAACTTTAAACTTCTATTGCGACCTTTGTTTTTGTAAAGAAAAAATCTCATTTGCAAATGAAATTTTTAAAATACGATGACTTATTTTGTAGTTGAAATATATTTGAAAGGAGTTGAAAAAAGGAATTAATATAAAAACTCTTGATAAATAAAATTAAAAAAACATAAAAATAATAAGGAGTGAAAAATGATAGTGAAAAAGAATCAGAGCCAAATATTATGTTTATTTTTGGCATTTCTAATGATTTTAACAATAATTCCTCTCCAGGCATTTGCAGAGAAAGAAACTAGTCAAAATATTAGAAATGAAAAAGAAAATATAGTCAATGGTTCAAGTGTTAGAGAAAACACTGGCGATAAGGGAATTGCCGCAAATGCTGCCCCAGAATTAAGGGCTACTAGTGGAACTGGTGTTGCAATTGATGAAGAGCACTTTCCAAATCAAAAGTTTAGAGATCATGTAAAAGAATATGATAAAGACAAGAATGGTATTCTTTCTCAGGAGGAACTTGATGCGGTTACAGAGATTAATTGCATTAACAAGGGAATTAGGGACTTTACGGGTATAGAACATTTTAAGAAACTTAAGGTGTTTTATTGCAACTCTAATAGTCTAATTACATTAGATGTAAGTAAGAACACAGCTCTTGAGCATCTTTATTGTTTGGGCAATCAATTAAGCGCATTAGACTTAAGCAAGAACCTAGCCCTTAAGGAACTTAATTGTGGATACAATAAATTAAGTATATTAGATGTAAGTAAGAACACAGCTCTTGAGCATCTTTATTGTTTAGGCAATCAATTAAGCACATTAGACTTAAGCAAGAACCTAGCCCTTAAACATCTTGATTGCAAAAAGAATAAACTAAATACATTAGAGGTAAGAAACAATACAGCTCTTGTGGAGCTTCATTGCAGTGAAAATAAACTAAGTGCATTAGACTTAAGTAAAAACCTAGCTCTTGTGGAGCTTAATTGTGATGAAAATCAACTAAGTACACTGGACGTAAGCAAGAATTTAGCGCTTAAAAAACTTTGGTGTAATAAAAATCATCTAACTAGCTTGGATTTAAGTAAAAATGAAAAAATAAAAAATTTTAACGGAAATGATGAAAAATATACAATCGAAGTCGATAAAAAAGACTTGAGTTTTGACCTTGCGAGCTTACCAGGGAATTTTAACCCTGCACTGACAAGCGACTGGGAAAGAGCTACCATTTCAGATTCAACTCTAAAACTTAATTCGTCAAAGCCTTCCTTCGTAAAATATAGATATAAAGTAAATGATTATGAAGATTTGCGTGTTACTCTAAATATTGATTATGTCGATAAATTTGCAGTATCTTTTGATTCCGGTGATGGAAGTGGCAATATGGAACCAGTGAAAGTTACCAAAAACAGTAACTATAAATTGCCGCAATGTACTTTCACAGCCCCAGCTGGCAAAGAATTCAGTGCTTGGGAAGTAAATAGTGTGGAAAAGAAAGTCGGCGAAGAAATTAATGTAAAAGAAGATATTACAGTAAAAGCCCTTTGGAAAGACAAACAAGCAGTAACACCAGCAGACCCCGAAATAGTAGGACCAGTAAATCCATTAGATCCGAATGTAAAAATTTCAAATGTTAATAATTATTGGAAAGTAATATTTAAATCAGAAGATGCAACAAAGGGAAAAGTAGCAGAAGAAGATACAGTATATGTATTAAAGATAGCAAACAAAACATTAGCAGACTTGGTGTCAAAAGCACCAGCTACAACAGCAAATGCAGGATTTGAATTTGAAAATTGGACACCAGCATTAGATGCAAGCACAAAGATAGACAAAGACATAACAGTAAAAGCAAACTTCAAGAAAGCTGGAACAACACCAGTAACACCAGCAGACCCCGAAATAGTAGGACCAGTAAACCCATTAGATCCGAATGTAAAAATTTCAAATGTTAATAATTATTGGAAAGTAATATTTAAATCAGAAGATGCAACAAAGGGAAAAGTAGCAGAAGAAGATACAGTATATGTATTAAAGACAGCAAACAAAACATTAGCAGATATTACAGCACCAGCTACAACACCAGCAAAGGGATACGAATTTGAAAAGTGGACACCAGCATTAGAAGCAAGCACAAAGATAAATAACAATCTAACAGTAAACGCAAACTTCAAAGCAAAAGACATAGTAAAAGTTGGAGCAGACCCTAAGACTCAAGTACCAGAAGGATATACAAGAGTAACATTTGACGCAACAGAAAATGGAACAATAGAGGGAACAAATAGATACAAAGTATTAGATATCCTAACAGGAACAACATGG